>JBMZTB010000005.1:0-46739 GCA_049623485.1 Candidatus Poseidoniaceae archaeon | reverse complement strand
CCAAAATGTGGAGACACAGGAAGCGATGGACAAGGGAACGTGATTCTTTGTGATGAAGACCCAGTTGGAAACATCTGCGCAAACAATTTTGATGACGATAAAGACGGACAGATTGACGGTTCAGATTCTGATAACGATGGTGATGCTGATTGTTCATCTGATGATGATGATGGTGATGGTATTGCTGATGAAGACCCAAATGGATGGGATACTGACGGCGACGGAATGCCAGATGGCTGGGAAGCAGCCAATGGTTTGAACGCCACCAGCGCCTCAAATGCAGATGGTCCTAATGGCGATCCTGATAACGACGGTTTGATCAATCTCATGGAATATGTGAATCCAACATGGACAACGAACTGTGGAGGTGTGCCATGTTTCCGTCCAGGTCCAGATGGAGTTCCAACAGAGACTGTATCTCCTTGTGATCCTGTTCAAGGTATAGGTCCTGGCGCCTGTGCTAGTTTTACCGCAGAAGTCGATGGTATCACGTCAACAAATCCTCAAGATAGTGACACCGATAACGACGGATTGAATGATTCCTATGAAGCCCTAACGCTGCTAACCGATCCTACAAGTTCAGATACAGATAGTGATGGAATTCCAGACGGCATCGAAGTCAATGGAGCATATGGAACCCCTGGCCAAGCATCAGATCCTCGGGACAACAATACCGATGACGATGCTTTTGATGACGGCGAAGAGGATGCGAATGGCAACGGGATTGTAGACCCTGGCGAAACAGATCCTACTCGGAGAGAAGATTCTGGTGACGAAGACAACGATGGTATTCAAAACTGGGAAGAAAATCTCTCTTGTACAGAATGGAATGTGGCCGATACTGACTTTGGTGGCATCAATGATGGCGATGAACGCAATGTTAGCCATGGAACTGATCCGTGTGATTCCCTTGTCGATTTCTCTACAAGTTTTGTTTCCTATACTTCAGGTTCAAATCAACTACAGGTTACTGATGCAAGTGGATTCAATCCAAATGGAGGTATCGGATTCTACAACGTGTCTGGAACATACTCCTCATTTGCCTATCAAAGCGTGGTAAACAATGTGATGCAGGGTGTCTCAACAGCTCCTACAGGGACGCCAACCTCGGTTGACAACCGCAATGGATCCTTCTGCCACACTGCTGCAAATAACGACGGTACGATTGGTACAACACGGACATATTGTGACGATGACTACACCGACTCAGATGGTGATGGACTTGCAAACTGGCAAGAATTGCTCGGAACCTTTGGTTGGTTCTCGAATCCAACACTTGTTGATACGGATGGAGACGGCGTCAGCGATTACGATGAGGTCTTTGACAACACAGACCCAACCGAACCATGTTTCAATTTACTTGACCCAGATGGGGATGGAATTAACTCTTATTTTGAAAACACCACTGGTTGCAACCTTGCATTTATTGGAATCACAAACGGTTCTACGGATATTTGGGTGACCGATTATCTCGCTGTTGATACAGATAACGGGGGCGTTGATGACCGAACCGAATACTTTGATAGCACAAATCCAGAAAACGATCCTACAGATGACGTCTTGCCAGATGACTATGATAATGATGGAATACCTGATTCTGTTGAGAATGCCACTGGTTCTGATTGGCGAAATCCTGACACTGACGGCGGTGGTATGCTCGATGGTGCAGAATGTCCACAACAATTCTGGTTCTTCAACTGTGTAGGTGCTCCTTTCAACCTATTCGACCCGACAGATGACATGCCTCAAAACGATGTTATCTTTTGGGCCAACAACACAACAGGTTCTGTTGATGAAAATCTTGAAAAGTATTGGAGAAAATACACCAACGATATTCCAACAGGAAACTCATTCTCCCATGACAACAGCGTTCACCCAGCTTCTGAAGTGGTTCCACCGTTCACGAATTTGACGCACATGGCAAGTACGACGTTTGCTAATGATACAATTACGTGGCAAATCACATACAATTTCCCTATTGGCGAAGGCGCCTTACCTCTTCCAGCCTCGACGACGAATGTCTCTTTCTGGGCCGATTCTGCGGTGATTTTGACCCGTACGAATGACACACATCGATACGAAGTCTCTGGTGGATTTGTTGAAGAGATCATTGTCCAACAACCTGAGTATTACTTCGATTGGAACCTCCTCGCAAGCAACAGTATCGCAGGACAGGGCTTCCCGTATGAACTTGAATTACCTGCGTATTACACTGACCCGAGCGATGCACGTTCAATTGTCATGAACATTACAAATGGAGTCATAACCGATACTTCAGCAGTCAATGCTTACGACAAAGCACTCGCATTGGAGACCTTCCTACGGGAAGGAAACAGTACGACTGAGTTCCAACTCAATTTTGATGGTTCGGGTCTTGTCGAAAGCGAAGACCTCCCTGCCTACATGCTCGAAGTAGCAAATGAAGGCACATGCAGTGAATTTGCAACGACATTTGTTACGATGGCTCGCGTTATTGGTCTTCCAGCACGCCTTGTCAGCGGTTTCAAGGGTGGAGATTGGAACGGCAATGGATACGCCGTAGGTGCTCAGCATTTGAGAACCTGGGCAGAAGTTCGAATTCAACAATCAAGTTCTGCAGGTGGACTCGATTTCGGTTGGGTTCCATTCGATCCTTGTCCAGACCCAGCTGAACTCGATGTTCGAAACGTAACCTATTTCCCTACAAATTTTGACCGTGATGGAAGTGACGGCAATATTAACATTACAGGCGATATAGGATTCCTTGAAAACCAAACAGCGGTTGATGGATTGTTGGTCAGGGGATACCTTGTCCCGCTCGTCGACGCATTGGCTGGCGTAAGTGGACTGAACACGCCTGAACGCCTCATTAATGTGACAATGACAGATGCAAGTGGTTCATTCTCAATCGAAGGTTTACCTGTTGAGATTATTCCTCCTGGATTTGGCGCAATCATGCTTGAAGTGGAACAGAAAGGATACGTGTCTTCTCAAACAATCCTCACCCCAAATTCGACAGCCACTGGTCCAGCCAATACATGGTGGATGAATGTTACAGATGATGCAACACTGAACCACACGGCTCCAAATGCCATCAATTCTCCAATTGTCGGTGCAGGAGCAACGACAACCCTTGAAGGGTTCATCGGCTTTGAACAACTTCCATTCTTGGATGCTTCACAAGTTGAGAATTCAACGGTATGGTTGGCATTTACTTCATCTGTTAATGGTCCTCAAAACTTGACAACGACAGTCAGCCCTTCAGGAACTTGGTCGTTCGAAATTACTCTTGATGAACTTGAAACAAAAACCAATGTTAGTGCTACATTAGGATACGATGGATGGGTTGAGTCAGCAACTGGTTTGACTCCTCCAACATATCATCTACGCCCAGTTATGCAACCCATCACCCTGGATATTCGAGATGCTCCAAATTTGACGGCTACACTTGAAGGTCCAGGTACGAATTCGAGTCTCCTTCTTCTCAATGACGACATCTGGGTCAATGGAACAGCATTGACAATCGGAGCTACTCCAGCCGGTATGAGTGGCAATCTTTCCTTCTCCATGCGTGAGAACAACAGTGGTGGAGAATGGGTCGAAATATTCAACCAATCTGTCAACGGTGCTTTCAACATTCAATTCTTCCTGAATGCCTCAGATGTTAACGTTGCAGCAGGCTTGCTCGAAACCAGATTACGATTCTATCCTGATCTCTATGAATCAACGGATGATGCAAATCTAAGCGGAGTCGAACAGTACTCTCTGGTAGGTATATTGAACTTCGAAATTATTGCGACTCCACAACTGCGTGGAGATCCTACGAATGTTCTGGTTCAAATTTCAGATCATATGGGTGTCGAAGTTGGATTATCCGTTCCAGGGGATTATTCTTTCTCCTTCAACGGCACATGGGTAAACACAACCAGTAATCCTGAGTCCTCTCTGATCACTCTTTCATGGCCTCTTGACTCGACCCTAAAACCAGACGATTACATCTTAGATATTCAATACAATGGTTCAGACTTGTATCAATCAGGTATCGATAATGGCTCAATTCGAGTTCAAGCAGAAATCAGTTGGAATGTGAGCGTACTGCAAGATTGGACGCACCTCGGAAACACGACCTATGTTGTTGGCGATATCTTTGATGGATTGTACACCACTGAAAGGGTCCTTGCAAACGATACGGTTATTTCGATGACAATGCTTGATTCAGAAGGGTTCCCAATCGATCTGGCTAATGGCATGCTGGATAATACAACAGGGGAATTCAATCTCACAGTCGTGATGCCGACGATTCTTCCATCAAATGGCTATGAAGTTGTTATTGACTTTAATTTCGAAGCAATGGCACCACCAGGTGGTGCATACTACCGAGTAGTCGATACATCAACTCCGCCAAATCCACCTATCTTGCCTTCAGTTACTGTCGGTATTGAATCTGAATTCCTGGTAGAAGAAGAACGCTCTGTCATAGAATTTGTCTCTGGAGATCCTGTTGTGTTCAATACTTCTGTCTTTGATATTGCAGACAAATCCAATGTTTCTGGCGTTACAGTCGACTACATCTGGGACTATGGTAACACCAATGTGTCTCTTGGAACTGCTGTTACTGATGCTGAGGGGAATGCGACCTTTACTTGGGGCTCCTCCAGTGTTGCTCCTGGTCAATATACGCTGCAGATGTTTGTTGCCGATGACTTGACAGCGGCTTTAGCGGTTGGCAATAGTCGTAGAACAGGGAATAGTACCTTTGTCAATGTGACAGTACAAGTTCCAACAGACATTCGTATTGACGTTCTTCCTTCGACAATTACAGCAGGTGTTGACTTTAACATGCAAGGTCAAATCCTTGACGATGACGATCCATTGCGTCCGCTCATATCCGGCGTACGTCTTGATGTCTACTGGCAATCGAATCCAGAAGAGTTGCTCAGAAGTGGTGTTCCTACTCTTTCCAATGGCAGTTTCAATCTCACAGTTCCTACGGATGTATCCAACAACGGAACTGTTCGAGGTCCTCGTACACTTGTCGTTGAAGTTGTTGAAGATTCTTCGCTGTATTATCTGCCATCATCAGTTCAAAATGCCGTATTTGTCTTTGGTGTAACGCAACTCGAAGGCCTCCAACCTGGCAATCCTGTTTTGGTAAACAGAGGGGACACAGTTAACCTCAGTGCAACGTTAGTTGAATCTAGTTTCAACTTCAGACCTATTGCTGATTCAGATGTTACTACACTCTTCCATGAGACTTGGCTGCCTACAGTCACTACAGATGGATCTGGTACTGCAAACACATCGTTTAGTGTTCCAAACAGCCATCCACTAGGCCTCATCATTGTCAGTTACTTCTACAACGGAAGTTCGGATTTACTTTCTTCACAAGCGAATCTCTCGAGTGTTACAGTCCGTTCCCTCACCTTCCTTGTTGTCGATCAAATTACAGATAATCCTGTGGCTGGATCGAGTTTCAATGTCTCAGGACGTGTTGTCTCAGATAATGGCACTGGATTAACCAACCGAGATGGTTCACGCCTAACAGCGAATATTCTTTTCACCATCGATGATCAGCCAGTTGGGTTCTCTGTTAGCAATGGTTCGGTACAAGATGGTGGTTGGTGGAATGCAACGCTCACGCTCACTCCTCAATTTGAGGCTGGAACGCACTTACTCGAAGCTTCGATTGTTCCGACAGTCAATTTCTATGTGGGTTCGAAAAACAATTCATCATTCGATAGCCGAGGGTACTCGATTATCACATTCTTAGAGCCGTCGCTCGACGCTTTAGGACAACCAACTTTGAACGACAGAACCGAGAGAGGAACACTCCTAGATGTCAGAATCCTACTTGAGGATAATACTGGAAGCGCCATCGGTGGTCAACAAATCACCTTCATCCTCCCTGCTACAGATCAAACCGATGAAGTTTCAGTGACTGTGATAACTGCCACAAATGGAACTGCAAACGGATCGTTGCTCGTCCCATTCAATGCAACCGTTGGATTCTCTGATGTACAAGCTCAATACTTAGGACTCCCCGGAACAACAGGATTGATTGGATATAATGCATCCACACAATATGTGATTCTTGCACAAACCAATATGACAATTCTTGAACACACAGAACAACTGATTGCAGGGGAAATCCTGTATGTAAATGGAACACTGCTTGATGATATCGGTATGCCGCTGTATGTTGATGGTGTTGAATCCGTCGCAATTGTTCGTATGCTTGTTGATGGAGTTCCTGTCGCAAGTGTCCAATCAGATGCACTTACTGGAGCATTTTCAATTGCCTATACGGTACCTGAATCAACCGCACCAGGAGGACATATGGTTGAAGTTCGATTTACTGGTGGCAGGGATTGGGTTGATCCAATTGGAATCGGTGATGCTGTAGATCCAGAGTTTTACATGGCAAGCAGTGACATGATTAATTTCAACGTGAGTGTACCTACACAAATTCTCCTCATTACCTCAACAGGATCCGTTGATAGAGAAGACACAATGACTGTCCAAGGACGACTTCTTGATGTGGTTGACAATCCTCTACTTGACCAGAGTATTGACATCTATCTTGGTGGAGTTTGGATGACTAATGTATCAACAGATGAAACTGGTTTGTTTACTGCGGTAATTCCGGTACCTGCAAACGCAGCGTTAGGACCTGTTGTCCTTGAGACTCAATTCAATGGAACCTCGTTCTATCTTCCAAGTGCTTCAAATGGTACTTGGACCATTTACAGTAAGATTCTGGTTGATGTATCAGTTCCAAGTCCGCTTGCAGTGACCGATACGGTAACAATCACTGGTTCGGTTCTTGACAATCAACTTCAACCTATTTCGGGTCATGTTGTTGAATTGAAGGTGGATGGATTTGTCTTAACTCAGGTGACAACAGGGGCTGATGGTACATTCTCCTATGATTGGACAGTTCAAGACTTCTTTGACTTTGGTGACAATTTGCTTGAAGCAGACGTGATCGCCCAAGGATACTACAGAGAGGGGTCTGCGAATCAATCGTTCTTCCTTTCACACCGCTCAGCAGTAACCGTCGAATTTGTAGATGGAGTTGACGCAACGAGAGGCGACTTCTGGTCCATTTCAGGTAGATTATTCGATATCGATACAGTCGACCAAGATGGTATCGCTAATCAGAATGTGCTTGTTTATCTTGACGGAGTTCTCATGACAACTGCGACCACTGATTCGGAAGGTATGTATTCTGCGACAGTTCTAGCAGGAATGGATTTGGCACGAGGCAATGGCCATACAATTGAAGTCATCTTTGAAGGGACTCAAGAACACTTGAGTACATCCTCCAACGGTTCAGTTACCGTTTGGGCAGACATCTTGATCACAATTGATGCCACATCAACCGAAACATCAGTCCGTTCAGATATTGCAAACCCAATCAGGCTGACTGGAAGTATTTCTGAAATTGGTGGAATTGGAGAAGTGTTTGAAGATGTTATCATCTATGTTGGTAACGGTTCAAACTGTGTCAATAATTTCGAGGAAGCCTTCTGTTTCAGCGGTGTAAAGGAAGAATGGAATGTTGGTAATTTCACTTTGACCGCTACAACACCGACCTCATTACGACCTGGCCCTCAATTCATTAGTTTGGATGTGCCTCGAGATACTGCTCTTTACATCAATGGCGCCTCCCGTGCTCATGCACTGTACGTCAAGGTCAACGCTGAAATTACGCCTTCAATTGATACGATTGTTGAGAATGAAGATGAAAAAGTAGACGGCAGCATTTCGATCATTGCTATTGACACATCGGAGGGTCTGTCTGGCATTGCAGTTGAATTCTATCTCTATTCAGGTAATGGTTCGCAATTAGCAGCTATGACTTCATTAACAGACTCTGATGGTGTTGCGACCTTTGAGTTCAACAACGATCCGCCTTATGGAGACGCTGATACCTTTGGAAAACTCAGTCTCGACATCGTCATCACTGATCAGCGTCTGTCTGAACAGACTCTTACGAATTTTGAAGTGCTCAGATTACAAGGCTTTGCTCCTGGGTATGAGTATGAAGAAGAAACAGCAGGAGTCAGCGTTTGGACATACGTCGTTCTCATGTTCCTAGCAGCAGCGATAGCGACTGGGACAGTCATGTATCGACGAAGGAAGCAATCTGAATTGATGTCGGAAATGGCAGAAGTCTTCGAATATACTGCAGAACTTTTGGCAGCAGGTGATTCGATTCGAGAAGCAATTTTCAACTGTTATCAGAATCTATGTGCCTCTCTTCAGACTAGAGGCTTGTTACGTAGAGACTTCGAGACTGTTCGAGAATTCGAAGTAGCAATTCGTCAAGCAACCCCTGGTATTAGCGATGAATCACTGCAAGCTCTTGACAACATGTTTGAGATGGCTCGATACGGCCGTGAAGAACTTGGTCCTCAACACCAACAATCTGCACAAGCGGCTCTAGACAGAATGATCTCTGAACTGAGTTACAAAAATGGTTGATTACCATCTTAGATGGAGTCTTCCATTCACAAAGTGAACTCTCAAGGTTTCAGCCTGTTCATTATTCAAGGGGAGAATTCGCTCAAAAGGAGCATTTTCCTCTTGTTGAATGGTAATCTTGACTTGTGTTTCCGTAGAGAGTTTTTGAATCCGAACTTCCAATTCCTCTGGTGCAACTCCTAGAAGGGGGATTGTGAGTCCATCAGGATTGCTCATGCCATGAAGTTCTTGTAAGACCCATTCCAATCGTTGGGTTGGTTCAACTTCTGCAATATGAGTTTCTGGAATCATACCTGCTTGTACGAGAACATGCTTGTGCATGGATTGAACTTCATGTAAATGCGTGGCAGAGCTCTGGAATTGAGAATGAAGTTGTTCAGGCGTCGATGAAAAATTCTTCAGATCAACATCATCAACTTCTTCATCCGATACATCCACTGATTTCCAGTCGCTCATGTTCTCCCCTCTCGCTTGTTTATGATGAACCTTCGTGTAGTCTTTGGACCCGAGAAAAGAATCTTCGAGCAAAGGATTTCGTGGTTTCTGGTTCATTTGTAGCGTTCATTCTAATGTCAGAAGGATAACACTCGATGTAGGTTCTATCGGTGTTTCTCTTGTCAAGTAAAAGAATGAGTGCTCTATCTGCGATTCCACGAATTGGACGGCCCATCGCTTGAAGGATTGAATTGATTGCAGGTTGAGTCGAGGTGTATCTCCATGCGTTTCCTCTACCGAATCTCTCTTCAACATAACTTCGTAATGCCTTTTGGTGAATCGAAGGAGGTGGGTTTGGAATGCCGATACAGGCGACTGCATCGAGAACCCCGTTTTGGTAATCAATGCCTTCAGCCAAACGCCCACCAAAGACTCCAGCGAGTAGAATTCTTTTTCCAGACGCCTTTGCATTTTCCAAGACATCGAGTAATTGATCAACATCTTGCTTCGACCATGTCCGGTCTTCCATTCGTAGGGTAACTCCTCGAAATATCCCTTCTCCGATGTATTCATTGAGCATGGAATAAGATGGGACAAAAACCGCAACATGGCCTGGAGTCCCATCGCACAATGCTTGGAGATGGTTACGTATGCGTTGTGTGTTATCGAAGGATCGATCTTTGTAACGTGTCGTGACATCATTGGCAACCATGATTGGTCGTCTCTCTTTAGCAAAAGGCGATTCATAAGCTTGTTTTGTTGTCTTTTCTTTTCCAATACCGAGTAAATCTGCATACATTTTCGGAGGGTAGAGTGTACCTGACATGAGTATGCTCCCAGCACAATTTTGCAAAACAGGCCCACTTACCAATCCTGGATCAAGAAGGTGAGAGGTAATTCGTCCCTCTCGTCCTTTCGTGTCATGAACAAATACCAATGCCGTACTCTTTCCAAATCTTAAGAGGTCATCAAGGAGATTTGCTATTCGATGGGCATCGATTTCAACGTTTGGATTTTCATCTTCTGTCTCAAGTTTAATCTGTACATCCAAAAGTATGTCTCTCAGCATTTTCAGTCGATCAGTCTCATTTGTAGGTGAATCAACAGATGTTACAGGCTCTTGGCCAAGTTGTTGTTGTCCAACTTTTCCTTCTGCTTCATCACAAGCCATGAGGAAGATCCGTTGTAACCGATTGAATTCGACTTTACGTTCATCAAATTCTGCGGGTTCATTCAAAATCTCTCTGAAGAAATCTCCCATCTGAGATCGAAGTTTCTTCATCACCTCTAGAGCCCAAGATGCCAGTCGAGCGTTTAATTCAGCAACATCTCCCCCCATACGAGCGGCAGATTCAGCCACTGTACCTGCATATTCTTCGAGTTCAAAGGTTGCATTACGTACCACGGTGGGAGTAAATCTTCTCTGCATTCCCATTCGAATTCTGTCAGGAAGGTTGTGCGCTTCATCGACGATGACAATAATGTTCGAGAGGTCTAATTCCATTGCTTTGAGTGATGCTTCTCTGACTGCATCAACGAAGAGATGATTGTAATCTCCAACAAAGACATCTGTCGAGGATACTGCTTCTCTCGCAGCCTTCCATGGGCAGGTAAGTGTGGGAACTCCGTGTTCAGTATGTGTTTTTGCCATTTGAACGAGTTCTTCAACGTGGAGTGGATCTGATAAAATGCGGTGCCGCAATCCAGGTGCTGGGGTTGTGAATGGCTTACACGATCTCTCTGAACGAGCTTGGCTGCACAGGAGGGAAAACAAAGCATGTCCCTCGTTGGCAAATGGTTGCACGCACATACTGGATTGTCCAACCATATCGACAAGACGAACTTTGTCTTCTCGTGGTCTTCTTGCATTGATTCGGCGAACAGTATCGACGACAATTTTGTGTTGACTTTGTCGGGAAGTGAGGAAAAAAATGGTTCGAGGACCATCAGTTGTTCTCGCTGCTTCGATAGCCGCTGCCAAGGCGGCTGCAGTTTTTCCAATACCCGTGGGTGCTGCTGCAAGGTGGTGCCCTCTTCTTTTGAGAGCGCTCAAGCAGTCTCCAATCATCTCAAGTTGCCCAGGTCTCGCTTTTTCGTGAGCGAGGTAAGGGATTTCACCTCCTTGAACTGGGTTTTCGGCCTCACTCATATTGTAAGAACAATGACGACCCCTCTAAAGGATTCGGTCGAAAGCCTTCGCTATTTGGAATCAGTTGTGCCGCAGAGTGGGGTCTACGACACGTGTGGGGATCCTGCCGTCAAGAGACTGGCGTGGAATCATTGTCCTCCCGGCCGTCATCCGGGAGGTTGTGGGGGTCGTGGTGTTGGGGTCCACGGAGGCCGAGTTGTGCATGACGGGCACGTTCACGTAAGTTAGCTAAGAAGTGCAAGCTCGGCCGTCCTTGCACATCTTTGAAGGAGGCATTCGGAAGCGTGTTATCTTCGTCGTGCCAAATCATCCCATCCCCTCTCTGCTCTCACCGCTTTTTACTGGTGGTATTCCTTACGTTTCATGGTCGCATCACGTGATTGATCAACGACCTCTTGGAGTTTCATTTGTTCTGTCTCGG
Source organism: Candidatus Poseidoniaceae archaeon (assembly GCA_049623485.1). Classification (GTDB taxonomy): domain Archaea; phylum Thermoplasmatota; class Poseidoniia; order Poseidoniales; family Poseidoniaceae; genus MGIIa-L2. The sequence continues at coordinate 35,268 of JBMZTB010000005.1, read as the reverse complement.
CTTCCATCAATTTCTGCTTGATATACAGATGCATGCCTTCTGATGCAGCCTGTTCATGAGAAGTGCCGTAGAGTTCATACAATGCAGCAAGGTTTTGCTCCATCATACGGCCAACTGGAATTCGGACACTCTTCATTCCTGGCAATTGTGCTTGCCCATGAAGGAGTTGTTGGATTGCAAGACGAATCACATCGGAGCGATTGTTCAATCCATTCTCTCCGACGAGCATGTCCAAACCTTGCATAGTATCCGCATCAAGTCGAATTGATGTCAACGTGCTTGGGTTGCTCATTTCTTGCCCTCCTATATCTACGGAGTATCAGTCAGCATATAAAGTATTACGTTTGTCATACATTATGTAATACACTAGATTTCCGTGCATAAATTCTAAACCTTGCTGCCCTGTCCTACGTTTATGCTGGAAGACACTCCTGGAAACCGCCTCTACCTCCGCTTAGTCGAAACTGCTCTCGAAGATTCAATCGTCACCGATGATGAAGCTTCAATTCTGCGAGTTTTATCCAATACATTAGGCGTTCAACCAAGTGACACTGCCCTCTGTATTTCGATTGCCAAAGGCGATGAACGTTCTCCTTTCGAAGAAGAGGATTCTCTGATGGAAATGCCAATGGGAAGTGTTTCTACGTACCAATCCGCTCTTATTGCGGCGTTGGATGATGAAGTGATCACTGAGGACGAGTGGGCATTGCTTGATCATTTGAGGCAATTGTTAGGTATTCAACCAGATCAACACGGGATGATTGAGGAAGCAATCCATGCTATGTCTGAAGTTGATGAACAAGGTCGAAAGAGGCTTGAACGCCTTGAACGATTCATGACCGTTTGTCCATTTGCTTGAAGTTCCAAAACCCCGTTATTGGCTACTCGACTAATGACAACCATTAGAAACAGTTTGAGGGTCGAGCAGGCTAAGGTGGAATCATTCCATGCAAATTGTAAAAGAAATATACGATGCAGTTGTCGCCCGAGATCCTGAACAACCAGAATTCCATCAAGCAGTATGGGAAGTATTGGAAAGCCTAGGGCCAGCCCTAGAACGCCATCCAGAATATGTGGATATCGTAAAGAGAATCGTTGAGCCAGAGCGTCTGATTCATTTCAGAGTTCCTTGGGTTGATGATGCAGGCAACGAACACGTGAACCGTGGTTTCAGAATTCAATTCAATGGTGCTATCGGGCCATTCAAGGGAGGACTACGATTCCACCCATCAGTCAATGCTTCAATTCTCAAGTTCCTTGCGTTCGAGCAGATTTTCAAGAACAGCTTAACAGGTCTCCCAATGGGTGGCGGAAAAGGTGGTTCAGACTTTAATCCAAAAGGACGAACAGACGCAGAGGTTATGCGATTCTGTCAATCCTTTATGATGGAACTATGGAGGCACATCGGACAAGATTGCGACGTCCCTGCAGGTGACATCGGTGTTGGAGGTCGAGAAATTGGCTACATGTACGGTATGTACCGTAAACTCCGAAACGAATTCCAAGCAGGAGTTCTTACTGGAAAAGGACGCACCTACGGTGGTTCACTCATTCGTCCTGAAGCGACAGGATACGGTCTTGTGTACTTTGCTCGTGAGATGCTTTCTGCTGCTGGGAAGTCCTTTGAAGGTGCACTTGTATCAATCTCAGGTTCTGGAAACGTTGCCCAATTCGCATGCGAAAAGGTTCTCGATCTTGGAGGAAAGCCAGTCACTATGTCTGATTCAAGTGGCTATATCCATGACCCATCTGGTATTGACCGCGAAAAATTGGCCTGGATTATGGATCTTAAGAACAACAGAAGAGGACGTATCTCTGAATATGCATCACACTTTGATGGTGTAACCTTCACTGCATCTGCACCTGAACCAACTCCAAACGGTCTATGGGGCGTTGATGTTGATGTTGCTCTTCCATGTGCAACTCAAAATGAATTGAGCGGACCTGAAGCCGAGATGTTGGTTGCAAACAACGTCATCGCTGTTGCAGAAGGTGCAAACATGCCATGCACTCCTGAAGCTGTTGAAGTCTTCCAGAAGAATGGTATTCTCTTCGCTCCGGGTAAGGCATCAAACGCTGGTGGTGTTGCAACCTCTGGTCTTGAAATGAGCCAAAACAGTCTCAGGCTTTCTTGGACACGTGAAGAAGTCGATGCTCGCCTCGATGCGATCATGGTTGGAATTCACAAGAACGCTTACGATACTGCAAAGGAATATGGCCGTGATGGCGATTATGTCTTTGGAGCAAACGTAGCAGGCTTCCTCAAGATTGCAGAAGCTATGCTTGCACAAGGTGTTGTTTGATTTACATCAATTACAAATCTGCAATTGCAATGGCGATTCCAAGTATGTAGATTAAGCCCACAAGCAAGAGAATAGACCCAAGAACAATGTTGGTGATAGCCCATCCATTGCTTTCTCCGTAGGTCTTGTTATGCTCAAGCATCTTTGAATAAAAAATAATTTCACAGACAAATGCTGCATTAAATGCTAAGCAACATGTTCCACCCCCCAATACTAGGAAAAATTCACTGTCTCTGCTGATTCCTAAAGCGAAGGAAATGAAGTAAACAAGTAAGCCTGATCCTATGAGAACATAACTCGCCGTACGAGTTTGATGTTTGAATTTGGGTACTTGAATGTAAACAACGCCTTGTTGTTGAGTTGGTTGAACCATAGAACCTTGTTGTATTAGCACTGGATTTGGTGATTGATTCATTTGCATCGAGGGTGGTTGTTGACCAACGTCTCCCCAAAGTTCTGGATTCTTTTCATCAGGTTGCATAAGCTCATCATCCGTTTTACCTATGTAACTGATTCCCCAACGGCATATGTATTGACTCGTAACTCTTGAGTTGTATGCCCTCCATTTGGCAGATAGATGGAGTAGTAAGCGTTTATCCCTTGCTCATAAATAAATTCTGGACCGCAGGCATCAGACGGAGCACCCCCATCTCCAGCAGATCCTCCACCTCTTCCACCATCTGCTATGACGAAATATCGTTTCCCAGATTCAAGTGTTTCTGGAATGCCATCGACGGGATCGTCTCCAACAGCCCAAATCGTTACTCGGTCAGGTGCTGAAGCCAATTCATCGCCTAGGTATCCATACCTTCGATAGATGTTATCATTCACCTCGCACCACAGGACATACCCGATTTCAAGTGTGATCACTTCTGTTCCTAAACTTTGATATTCGATCATAAACAAATAATCATCATAATGATCATCAACCCATCCACCTACAAAAATAATCTGTGTATGGGCTTCTTTAGTGGCCACGGAAACTGTTTCTTGAGTGGTTTGTCCTATCCTTTCGATTCCTTGAATCATAACATATGCTGAAGAAGTAACTGCCAGTAGGGCTCCGATGAAAATAATCATCGCTCCAATTCCAACCTGAGCAAGTTCGTCTCTATGATTCTCCATGGTATCAGCTCATCAAGTCATATCCTGGACCGACTCCAGATGGTAAGTGAAAATCTAACTCAATTGTTCGTCCATTTTCGACTGCGATGACAAGAGTAGACGTCATCTCCTCTACAAGGTCGCAATCACCATTTCCATTGGGTTCATCAAGTTCAATGATGACGTGATAATATATTCCTTGAACGAACACATCGTTCGCATCATCCTGATTTGCGTTTCCATTTAGATTGGTAGCTGCATCCATATCTCCGCTTGAATAGACCAAGGTATGTTGAACGCTTACTTCTGGTGGATCTGCTGTATCATTGATATCACACATCATGGCCCATTTAACGTTCGTATCGGGAATGTCATTATTCGCATAAGGGAATTTGAACATAATGTAGAGGCGATCATTTGTGTTTCCAGTTGTATCAAACTCTTCAATTTCAAAAACAAGAACAACGGGGATGGAATTGAGTGTTTCTGATTGCTCAATACTTTGTGTTCTTGATTCCATGAAGGCACGTTCGACGATCATAATCATCATACCTGCCACAATTGAGGAAAACAGAAGAATCATGATCATTGTGACCATGGAACTGAGCGCAAACTCGGCTCTATCATCTGAATAAAGCCTGTCCTCCATAACCGCCGATACAAAAGGGTGGACTAAATGCTTGCCCATAGTTTTTCAGAAAAGCATCTATTGTGGGTATTCAATCCATTGTACGGATTGAGCATCGTAATAATACAATGTACCCTCTGAATTTCTCGACCACTTCACACCGTTTTCTTCCCATTCTTGAGAATTGTTAGTTTCTTGGAGAAGTTGAGTCTCTTCCTGTCCTTGTTGGGCAACTTGTTGGGTAAATGGGCTTACTTTCTCAAGCATGTCTGAATTTCGCTTCATCATTCCAAGACCAGCAAGAATTCCAAGAACAAGTACTGCTACTGCAGTCCAAATCCACATTCCGGTCCCTTCATCTTCAACTTCTGCCTTGATACGGGTTGCATCACCTGGGTAAGCATCCATTCGGTCAGGAGTTCCATCACCATCAGTATCCTTCGATTCGAGGGCATCAAGTGGGAAATCATCTTCTAAATCATTCACACCGTCATTATCTGAATCAAGTTGCTCAAGTGCACATCCATCATCATCAGAAACGCTTGTTGAGTTTGTATTTGGACAGTCGTCCAAATTGTCGGTTACGCCATCAAGGTCGGTGTCTCTTTGACTTGCAACACATCCATCTGCATCGAGTGAAGGGTTGACATCCGTCATCGGGCAAAGATCATCTGCATTGTTTATTGTATCCATATCATCATCAAGTTGCGAAGGTGAACATCCCTCAGCATTCGGCATTTCACCAATTGGAGTTGCTGGGCATACATCGATGTCGTTAGCGATTTGATCCTCGTCATCGTCAAGTTGGCTATCAGAACAACCGTTGACATCAACGACTGAAATGGGTTCGGTTCCTGGGCAAAGATCGACATCATTCTTCACGCCATCGCCATCGTCATCTTTCTGAGAATCAGCACATCCGTCCACATCGACGGATGCTCCAGCAGGAGTTGAACCGCACAAATCAAGATTATCAAAAACACCATCATTGTCATTGTCTCGCTGTTCAGATGAACAACCGTAACCATCGACAGGACTGCCAGCAGGTGTTAATGGGCATTGATCAATATCGTCAGATAGACCATCTGAGTCTGTGTCTCTTTGAGAATCAGCACATCCAGATGCATCAACTGTAAGGCCGAGAGCTGTGGATGGGCATGCATCGTATGCATCTTTGATACCATCCAAATCTCCGTCTAATTCCGTATCTGAACAGCCGTTTGTGTTGACAGTTTCACCAGCAGGTGTTGATGGACACACATCGTTTGAATTTGGCACCCCGTCGCTGTCATCATCGATTTCAGTGTCCGAACATCCTGTTGCATCGACAACTTGTCCCGCAGGAGTATTTGGGCATAGATCCGGGGAGTTGCCATTTGCATTATCTCCGTATCCATCTCCATCTTGGTCAGCCCATTGTGTTGCATCAGTTGGGAATGAATCTGCATTATTGCCTGCTTGATTATCTCCAAATCCGTCTCCATCCTGGTCAGCCCATTGCGTTGAATCAGTTGGGAATGCATCAGGGTCGTTTCCAGCTTGGTTATCGCCGTATCCATCTCCATCTTGGTCAGCCCATTGTGTTGCATCAGTTGGGAATGCATCTCCGTTAGTACCAGTCGGGTTATCTCCGTATCCATCACCATCTGAATCCTCCCATTGTGTTGGTTCTGTAGGGAAAACATCAGGTGAATTTCCAGTTGGGTTGTCACCATATCCATCCCCATCTTGGTCAGCCCATTGTGTGGAATCGGTTGGGAACTGATCTCCATTAGTGCCAGAGGAGTTATCGCCGTACCCATCTCCATCTTGGTCAGCCCATTGTGTGGCATCGCTTGGCCAAAGGTCAGGATTGCTTCCACTTGGATTGTCTCCATAGCCATCTCCATCAGAATCACTCCATTGTGTTGAGTCTGTTGGGAACGCATCGCCGTATGTGCCGTTTAGATTGTCTCCATAGCCATCTCCATCTTGGTCAGACCATTGAGTTCCATCACTTGGGAATGCATCGGACATGTTTCCATTTGGATTATCTCCATATCCGTCGCCATCTTGATCAGACCATTGAGAACCGTCGGACGGGAAGGCATCTACGTCGTCATTGTAGCCATCGTTGTCAGTATCGACTTGGCTTGACGCACATCCATCAAGATCGACAAGTGAGCCAGTTGGTGTGTTTGGACATAGGTCGTCCTCATTGGCAACACTGTCGCCATCGTCATCGAAGACGAGGTTGAAACAGCTCGTATCGCCAATGCGCTGTGTCCCATCCGCTTCATACAGTTCAGCAAGAGCACAGTATGTCCCAGATGCGGTTGGAGTAGAGTAATTCCATGTTCCAAGGCTCATGCCCTGAGAGGTGGCACTAATAGTGGTCATTGGAGATTGAGCAATTGTTGCGTTTCCAGAATCCAGAATCTTAATTTTGTAATCATAAGAATCGCCGACAACGAGGTCTTGGCCTCGAATTGTAACATCATTTGTTGTTGATGAAACGCTTGACGAAACACTGCTGATGACAATTGATGGAAGTTGAGGGATGAAGATATCATCATCCAATCCCGTGAGGTTTTCATCAGTATCAAGATTTACTTGGGTTCCATTTTTGCTTAGTATTGCTACAAAAAGATGGTTGCTTGTGGTGGTAGGTCCTGCCCAAGTAATGTTGTATGAACGATTTTCTGTGGTACTCGTAAACGTATCAGTACTCTCGTCAATGATGGATGCATTTACTGCTGATTCAAGGCTATTGCTTACCAAGAAGTCATTGAGGAAAACGTCTTCATCGAAGACGAACCAACGCATATCATAGGTTGTTGTTGTTGAAAGATTTGTGAGTTCTATTAAACCAGTTGTTGAAGAAGTAGCTTCAACCTCAACCATATCAATTTCATAGGTATCGAAATCATCATCGAGGAAATTACCTGATGCATCGAAAAGGATTGTCTCAATATCGACATCGGATTCGTTCATTTCAGGTGAAAAGGAAACGTTGTACTCATATATTGACGACGTTGTGTTGAAACTTCCTTGGGCCAATGTTGTCGAAATTGTTGTGTTTCCAATCATATATTGATTCATCACAGTGGTATAGTTGTACATTGTATTTGCAGTCAATCCAGAATAGGAAATTGTTGCATTTGTTTCGTTAATGATCTCAACATTTGCCAATTCGAAACTTTGGCCACCACCTGGATTATCTGTTTCTATTGTTATGTCGTAGGTGTTTAGGTTTGCAGTTCCACCGAATGGTTGGAACAGATAGACATCCACGTATGTCGTGATGTTTTGAGTTGCTAGGACAGATAATTGCTCGTTATCTGTTGTTGAGGTTCCTGAGGCTAGGAATGACCCATTGATATCATCCCATCCAACATCGATGTCTTCAATTGCATCAGAGAATGTAACATTGACGAAGTATCTGACGCCAGTAATCATTTGAATTTCGAAAAAATCGACATCAGTCGTCGTGTGAAGAGAGAGGTCAGTACAGTCGAGTGGAAGCATACTTGCCTGGGTTGCACTAGTTTGAACATCGTTTGATTCAAGGATATCTGCTTGAATTACACCTGTAGCTGATGTACCATTTCCTACACAAGAGGTGGTTGGCGGTGGTGGATTTCCTCCTCCACCAGTTGAATTATTCGAGGACCATCCAGTCCATGTGCCAGAGGTTGTGCTCCCTGTTGAACCAGCGTTTCCTGCGGAACCTGCGGAACCGGTACCGTATGGTGCCCCTGCAAGGCCAGCACTACCTGCAATAGCAGAGATTGTTGCTGCGGTTGAAATGGATAAGTTGGATGCACTATTCGCCAGCAAATCGATTGAGCCGCCGGAACCGCCGCCTCCACCGTTTCCTCCATCGTACATGCCAATGCATACCCCGACACAGTCTCCGTCAGCTCCATCGCCACCGTTTCCTCCATCTGCTTGAATTGATGCAGTTGAACTTACAGTAAGTTCATTCGATTTCATGATAATGCTGCCGCCAGATCCACCTCCAGCACCGGGACCGCCGTTTCCAGATCCGTTGTTGTAGCGGTATCCTTGTTCTCCATCTTCACCAATTGCCGTGACTGTTCCATCGATATCGATGATGTCAGCATAGATGACGATTCTACCGCCACCATTGCCTCCAATAGAGACAAGGTTTCCGTTCGAATCAAAGACATCGCCTCCATTCGAACCGGTTTCATTGCCAACGCCATAAGAAGAGCCTCCGTTTGTCTGTCCAGTTGTCAGACCACCGCCATCGCCACCGTTGCCGTAGTGTCCAGCCCCACCTGCGCCTTCTCCGTTGAAGTTTGCAGGGAGAATCACGGATGTACCAACACCTTGTGTATTGATTGGGCTATCGTAGGCAATGATTGCTCCTCCTGATGCGATCGTAAGTGTGTTCACAGTGAGAATCAAGTCTCCTGTAGCAACAATTGAGCCACATGGGGAAACAATTCCACATCCAATATAGATGTCATCATAAGAGTGGCTTCCGTTTAGGTACGTCGTATTCAGGACGGTTAGATTGTTCAACCCTACGCCAGGTGGGCTCGCTTTTGCAGTTGAACTAGCACTAACTACAGGTGATGCCAATGCGAAGGACATCGTTGCAAGCATGAGGGTGATCAAGATAGCCGAAATTTGACGGGTGGACTTCTCTCTCTGGTTGGACATAAGCGTAGGTGTAACTCATCGCTTATCAGCATCTCGGCTTCAAGCCACTCAAATAGCGGTTGGAGCAACGTGTCCATCTTTCTTGTCATCTGGCTTTCGGACACGTGACCAGACTCCACTCATCAGTTTGTCATGGTGGTCTCCACAGTAGTGGAATCGTCTGTAAGCCTCTCGGAAGGAATACGCTTTCTTTCCGGTTGCAACGAGGTAACCTTCTGGTGAAAGTCGTGACACAATTGTTCCTATTGCGTTACATCCTGGGTAGTCACAAGCAGGTCCTTCGCTCATGAATATACCTGACCTTCATTCCTATTGAACTGTTGCTTCCATTTAGGCTTCATCTTCTGTTTCATCAGGTTCGATGACCACTAAGGGGACATTGGCTTCAATGGCTTGCCCTTCCTCACATGAAACTGAAATAACAGTCCCACTAACTGGCGCTTGAATCTCATTTTGCATCTTCATCGCTTCAAGGATCAGAATGACTTGTCCTTCTTCGACAACATCCCCAAGAGAGACCTCTACAGTGACAACTTTTCCTGGAATGTTTGCAGACACAGTTCCACTTTTCTTCTTCTTTGAGCCACCGCTTCTGCGTGCCCGTGGAGCTGCTTGTGCGTTTGGAACTTCGATGTTGAAGGTTTTACCCTCGACAACAGCGTCCCATGAACCGTCCTCTTTTGCTGTTAATTCGACTTCAAATTCAACGCCATCGACTTTTACTGTTCTTTTTTCGGTCATACGTTCATCTCCATGGGCTGCGACTGCTTCGGTGGGCCATGAGCGATGATCTACCCATGACTATTCTTCGATGGTCTTGAGACCATGCTTCTCCTGGTTGTCGTCCTTTAACAGATACATCTTCTCCAGCATCAACCATGCTAAGAACTGCTGCGATAGCAGCCATTCGTAGTGTTTGATCCTCTGTCATGAAAATACCTCAAAGTGGAATGTTGCCGTGCTTCTTTGCAGGTCGAATCTCTTCTTTATCTAGGAGCATCAATAAGGCTCGAGTCAGTTTTGAGCGAGTCTCACTTGGTTCGATGACATCGTCGATGTAACCCATTGCAGCAGCCTTGTATGGATTTGCGAACGTTTCTGTAAAGTCAGATACGAGTCTTTCTCGCTCCTGTTCTTGATTACGAGCATTCTTGAGTCTTCTGCGATGAATGATTTCAACGGCTCCATCAGCACCCATAACGGCTAATTCAGCTCCAGGCCAAGCAACATTGTAATCTCCACGAATGTGTTTTGAAGACATGACATCATAGGCTCCTCCGTAGGCTTTGCGCAGAATCACTGTCAATTTTGGAACAGTTGCTTCAGCGTAGGCATAGAGCAACTTAGCCCCGTGACGAATGATTCCTCCCCATTCTTGATTGGTTCCAGGTAAGAATCCAGGTACATCTTCAAGGGTAACTAATGGTATGTTAAAAGCATCACAAAATCGGACAAATCGTGCCGCTTTATCGCTTGCGTCGATGTCCAAACATCCAGCAAGTATCTTTGGTTGGTTTGCAACAACTCCTACTGTGTGTCCTGCTAAATGTCCAAATCCACACACAATGTTCATCGCATAATCTGCTTGAACTTCCAAGAATCCACCGTCATCAAGAACCTCTCGAATGACGTCAATAACATCGTATGGCTTGTTTGCATCTTCTGGAATGATGTTGCTCAAACCATCACATGCTCTATTCGGATCATCGGCCGTTTTTCTCACAGGAGCGCGTGACATATTGTTCGATGGAAACATGTCGCATAGATCACGTGCGAGTTGAATTGCTGAATCATCGCTTTCGGCTGTAAAGTGAGATACTCCTGACTTAGAGGCGTGCGTCATAGCTCCTCCTAAATCTTCGAAGGATACAACTTCATTTGTAACTGTCTTGATGACTTCTGGTCCAGTAATGAACATGTGTGCGGTTTTATCGACCATGATCACGAAATCAGTGATTGCTGGGCTGTAAACCGCTCCACCTGCACATGGACCCATGATGACGCTGATTTGAGGTACAACGCCAGAAGCTCTAACATTTCTGAAGAAGATCTCTGCATATGAACCGAGGGATGCAACCCCTTCTTGGATACGTGCTCCACCAGAATCATTCAAACCGATCACTGGCCTTCCTGTCTTCAGGGCCATATCTAGGACTTTGCAGATTTTCAAGCCATGCATCTCTCCTAAAGAACCGCCATAGACTGTGAAATCTTGAGCGAAAGCAAACACTTCTCTCCCGTTGATCATTCCATGGCCGGTGACAACGCCATCACCAGGGATCACGTTCTTGTCCATGTCAAAATCTCGACATCTGTGCTCCACCAATGCATCTATTTCTTGAAATGAACCATCATCTAGAAGCATCTCAAGACGCTCACGTGCCGTCATTTTGCCCCGATTATGTTGTGCATCGATTCGTGCTTGTCCGCCTCCTGCTTCGCTTCGAGATTTTCTTGCACGAAGGTCATTGAGACGTTTTTCTGTCGAAGACATCTTGCTCACCACTCCTCGCTTGGGCATAACGCCCTTATTCGTTGCCCTTGGTTAGAACGGTGAAAATTGAGGTTCAAGAGGTTCGAAATCGAACCACTTCCCAATCTTCTTTGCCGTAGGGAGGGTCTTTCCAGTCATCATCACCCGGTAAGATGAGCCCTTCTCCAATTGACGCCATGCCTTGGGCTAATTGCAGATGCATTCCTGTGAGATCCTGCCACTCGACTTGTCCGCTTCGTAGCTTAAACCAGAGGCGGAGATTTCTCCAAGATTTACAAAGCCGTTCGAATAATTTGAGATGAAGACGTGCAGATATGGGCCACCAAACCAGAAGAATAAGGGACACAAGTGGCCATGGAATAAAAGCCAATGCGGGAAGAACATATCCAGGTAATTCAATGTCTTGTAAGAATGAATTCTTCGACGCAAGCAACCATCCTATAGAAATTGAAGCGAATATCCACCAGATAGGATACAAGGCAACTGAATAGAGAAGTTTCATCGATCCGATTGCAGAATGATTGTCTTCGTTCTTTGATTGAATGTTAACAACGAGGCGAATGAACATGTATGGAACGATTGCTCCGATCATTGCTGACCAAGTCACTAAACCAAGCATCCATGAAGCAGACCAAATCCATAAAATCATATTTTTCAGAAAGGCCTTTTTGGATATTTTCTTTTCCCTGTCACGCAATTCCCATGATCGTAATCCGATATGATCCATTTCACTGTGGTGTTTCTTGAATTTTGTTTCTAAATCCAACGTCCGCTCTGGGTCGTTTTTCCCTAGATATTGCCAAGCTGCGCGAACTCTTCGAGATCCCAGAACTGCTTCATGGAATGTAATTGGTTTTACTTCATCTCCACTTCTAGCGGTATGAATCATGCGACGAGCACGCCAGACCAGTTCTCTGTCTTCCCATGTTTCCTGAGCCTGATTACAACGTTGAATTTCTGCATGAAGAAGGTTCGTCATTTCTTCACACCAGATTCGTTCATGGGCAAGTTCCCCATGTTTTTCGAGTTCTTCGGCTGATGGTTTTGGAGCCCCCTCCTCACCTGGAAGTGGAGGATAGGTAAGGCGTCGATTAACTTGTAAGCTTACACGTTCTCTGAATTGATGTTGATCGCTGTAGTGCAATCCGATTGGAACGAGATGCGGTCTCGGTTTATTCATTTCATCCGCCTTTCGAATCGAGTCGAGAAGAATTCTTGCGGCTCCAGTTCGCATTTTTACTGGATGTGCTTTTGTATGCGAAATGCCTTCTGGAAATATCGCAACTCGTTGTCCATTTGCTACACTGGACGATAACGTATCGATCAGTCCAGAATTGGCTTTCTTTCTCTCCTCGGTGGTTCCAACATTGTCTTGAGGGCGAAGCACGGGTTTGGCGTCAATTGCGCGTAATATGTGTCCTAAAATGGGCGTTTTGAATAATGGGCTTTTTGCTGCAAAAGTCAATCCACCAGGTAAAGCTGCCATCATCAGCATGGGGTCGATTAAACCTCCTGGGTGCCATGCAGTGAAGACGATGCCACCTTCTTGTGGAAGTGTGTCAAGGTCGACCAAAGAGATTTCTCTAAACCATGTGTCCATCAGTGCACGATTGACTCTTCTCACTCTCGTGTAACCTTTGCTGGGCTTGAGGGAATCAGGGTCTTTCTCCCATGCCATGTTCATCCTCTTGCTTTCTCGCTTTTCATCTCATCGACGATTTCCATTGAAATAAGTGAAAAGAGCCTTCTTTACGTAGATTGGACGAGCCCTTGATAACCAAACGACGTCTGGACAATGCATGGACAAACCATTGAGGATTGTGATTGCCAAACCAGGTCTTGATGGTCATGACAGGGGTGCAAAGGTAGTCGCTCGAGCCTTGCGAGATGCTGGCCATGAAGTCATTTACACAGGTCTTCGGCGAACTCCGGCTCAGATTATTGAAACAGTTCGAGATGAGGACGCTGTTTTACTTGGCCTTTCTTCATTATCTGGTGCGCATGAGCATTTGTTCCCACGAATTTGTGAAACCCTTCGAGAAAATGACATGGGTGATGTGATCGTCTTTGGCGGAGGCATCATTCCTGATGACGATCGTCCAGCATTGTTTCAAGCAGGAGTTAAGGCGATTTTTGGACCTGGAACTTCGACCGAAGAGATGGTTGCCTTTATCGAAACTGCCGTCGCTAGAACTGATTCAGGTGTAGGCAGCGATACCGATTGGCATTGGACAGGGCAATCTTGAGGTGATGTTCTTGGAACAGTTGATGTTGCTTGCCCGCCAAGGAGATAGAAGGGCATTAGCACGCCTCCTATCATCCATTGAAAATGGTGAAACGATACTCAAATCAGAAGTGAAAGAATCTGAGGATTGGAATATATTAGCTCTTACAGGTCCACCCGGAGTTGGCAAATCTTGTCTTCTCGATCGATTACTCCACGTCTGGACGGATCAAGGCCTGAAGATAGGAGTCCTTGCAGTTGATCCGTCATCGCCAAGGTCTGGAGGGGCATTACTTGGTGATCGTGTACGAATGACAGTCGTAGACCATCCTGAAAAGAAAGATCTGGTGTATATTCGTTCGGTTGCGACAAGAAAGTCAAGTGGTTCAGTACCATCAGTGGTTCAAGAAATGGCAGCCTGTCTCTTAATGACTGGTTGGGATAAAGTCATCATTGAAACAGTAGGGGCTGGTCAATCAGAGGTTCGATGTGCAGCAGTTGCAGATCGAATCGTTTTGATTGAAGGACCTGCAAGAGGCGATGGGGTTCAAGCAGAAAAGGCAGGATTGCTCGAACTTGCTGATGCAGTTCTTGTCAACAAATCAGATCTTCCTGGTGCTGAACGCCACGCAAATGAATTGAGAGAATCTCTTCAATTGGGTAACGGAATTCCCCCAGAGGTGCGACTTGTAAGTGCACTGAAAGGTGTCGGGATTGAAGAAGCAGCAACTCTTCTTATGCAATTGAAACAGACTTCAAGGGCAGAAAGAGCACGGTGGAGGGAACGAATTCTATCTCACCATGAGCGGCAGATTCTCAACCATTCAGAATTCAATGAAATCCTTACAAATTTAGAGGAAGGTTTGATTGGATTCAATCAAGCATATGCGATATTGAGGGAAGTAGATGAGTGACCAAGTTGAGATGACAAATCCCGTTGACCAATCGATAGGGGGCATGTCTGGGCATGTGCTGCGTAGAGGAATTCATCTTGCAATGTCCTTTATTCCAGTCTTGTACTTCCAATTTGGAGAAGATGTTGCCGACCTCGCAAACATTTCTCTTGAACAACTTGTTTCCGTTGTCATTCTTGTCGCCATTCTCGGAGAATCTCTTCGTCTTAAACTGGGAGTGACTGTCATCGGTCAACGTGCCTATGAAGCGAAGCAAGTATCCGCACTCGCATGGGGTGCTTTGGGAGTGGGTATGGTGTTACTCCTCGCTCCGGATGAGGCATATGCCTATCCACTGATTTTGAGTCTGTCCCTTGGAGATCCGCTCCTAGGAGAAATGCGAAGAAAGGACTTCTCAGTATCAACAGTTATCTGGGCAGGAACGCTTGGCATAGCTATGATTTGGGCTTGTTGTGCTGTATGGGTGGAGACTCCATGGCTGCTTGTGGTCTTAATGGGCCCGATTTGTGTTGCTGCAGAATGGCCTCGATTGCGATACATCGATGATAATGCTACAATGCTGTTGATTCCTTTGGCAGTGGTGTTGATTCTTGAACCATTTTTGGGAGTTATGTGAGGTCGTAACGCCGCCATATTGAAGAATCGAGTCGTTTACGGATGGTTGTTGATACCCATGTACGACGACAATTCATCCTCCGACCCGCCGCAATCGGTTTACTATGCCTTCTTTGGAATCGCAGTGATTCTTTTAGCGGTTGTTGCATTCAAGTACCCATTGTGGTGAAAAGAACCATTCCCAAAGCGATGGTATAAACGTCATGGGCGTTTCCATACGAGTATGTGTGGAATCTCTGGTATGTTCGGTTCCCCAGAACCTTCCATAGTGAGGGGGATGACCCGACTTCAACATCATCGCGGACCCGATGGAACTGGGTTTTGGAATGATGAACATATCTCACTTGGCCACGCTCGATTGGCAATTGTGGATTTGGAAGGAAGTCCTCAACCCATCAAATCAGATCATGGTTCTATCCTTATTGTAAATGGTGAAATCTACAATTATCAACAACTACGAGATCAAAATCGTGATTATCCCTGGAAAACATTTGGGGATAGTGAGTCGATTCTAGCGTTGCATAGAAATGCGACTCATAAAATAAATCAACCAACAGCAGACGATCATTGCAATTGGTTGAACCAACTTGATGGAATGTTCGCATTGAGTTTATGGGATCCTGTACACAAACAATTGATCCTTGCTCGAGATGAAATGGGAATTAAACCTCTTTTGAGAACAACCATCGATGGTTCTCTTCTCTTCGCAAGTGAAGCTAAAGCCTTCCATGCTCATCCTCAATATCGTCCACAAATGGACATGGAAGCATTACTTGCTCGACTTGTTTGGGAATACCCGCTTGATGCAACAACGTTGTTTGAGGGTGTGCATCAAGTCCGGCCAGGGACCGTCGAAGTATGGTCTGTGAAAGACGGACATGCTCGTTTAACGAGCAGTTCTCAATTCTCTCGTCCCGTGTTCAACCCAAGCAATTCTTGGGATGTAGATCAGAGTTCAAGTCTTCTTCTGGATGGATTCATTGAAAGTGTTGGTCAACGATTGATGTCAGATGTACCTGTAGGAATCGTTCTTTCTGGAGGGCTTGATTCTTCATTGGTCGCTGCAGTTGCTAGCGATGCTGCAAAGAGGTTTGGGCGCCCAACGCCTGCATGCTGGACGGTTGCTGAAAGCGAAGATAATCCCGATTGGATGGCTGCGGAACTTGTCGCCTCCTCATTGGATTTGAAACATCATCAATCGATCATGGATTTGGATTCATTTTCTCGTCATTTACCCTCTCTTTCTTGGCACGGAGAGGATTTGGATGTCTCAGTATTGTTCTTCCAACCATTGTTCCAAAAAATGTCGAAGGTTGTACGGGTCGGTCTTTGTGGTCAAGGTGCGGATGAAATCCATGCAGGTTATCCTCGTTATGTGGATTTGAAGCAGCATCAACAACAACTTGAATCTCGAATCTCAGATCTCAATCACCCCTTTGCTGCAACATTGGAATCAGATTCATTGCCAGAAGAGTCTCGTTGGTGGATTCGTGATCATCGCCCTTCCACCCATCTTCGTTCCCTCCAGAACACACTGCAATTTGAGATAGAGCATGGCCAATTAAGTAATTTTCAACTGCGACTTGTTGACCGTCATTCAATGGCTCATTCATTGGAAGTTCGAGTTCCTTTCCTTGGGCGTGCACATCGAGAAGAAGCGATGAAATTACCAATGAATCAACGGCTTCCAGATACTGGTCTGGAAAAGAAAGCGTTGCGATCTGCTGCTGCGTTAACAGATCTGCCTGATTCGGTTGTTTACCGCAAGAAATTACCTGCTGGAACAGCAACGTCTCCTTCACTACTCTCATCATGCCTTCGTGAATATAAATCGCAAATACACGAAATTGCATCTAAATGGACTTCATGTGAAAGAGTTTTACGTAGGCAACCGGAAATAGCACTTGGGCTTGGGTTGTTTGAATCAATCCACTTAAACGGGCACGGTCTTAATTTACAAAATCGAACAGTAGATGATTTATTGAATGAGGTGATATAATGACATTTCTCCATGATTTAAGCAACAAACTCGAAGAAAAGCGTGACGAGTTGACTGAATGGATGAATCAGAAGCGTTTGTCAATAGAAGTTCCAATATACGGAAGTGTTGATGTCAGGGACGCAGGTTGGAAAATCGCAGTTGTTGATGCAAATCAATTTCCTGCAGGTTTCAACAATACTTCCGATTCTGATTTGCCTCACCTCACAAATCGGATTTCTGAACACATTAAAAGAAATAATCCAGATTGCGAATGGGTTCATATTTATCCAGAATCTCATACAAGAAACCAAGGTTATGTCGAAAATCTACGTACTTTATGCAAACTGGTGGAATCTGCAGGTTATCGGTGCACTATAGGCAATCCTGAACTTGAGGGATTCGCCTCACTCAATGGGATTCATGGTCCACTTGCACTAAATCAAGTGGATATTGTTGAGGATGTTCTTCTCGTAAACGGGCAACAACCTGACTTTATTTTACTCAACAACGATCTCACCGATGAGGGCTTGCAAGGGCTCTCTTCAGCACACATCTTGCCAAATCCGCAGATGGGATGGCACAACAGAAAAAAATCAATGCATTTTGAACACCTTCGTTCATTGGTTGAAGAAGTAAGTGAAATAATTGGAATAGACCCATGGCACTTGCTTTGTGATTCATTTGTTTCGGAGAATAAGTGTTTGGAAAAAGAAACATGTAGAGTAAAATTAGCTGAGGAGGTTGATTCATTCATTGACCTTCTTTCTAAGCGATATCAGTCTTTAGGACTTGATAGAGAGCCTGTTGTCTATGTGAAAAATAATAGAGGCACATATGGATTGGGAATCATGACAGTGACGTCTGGAGATCAACTTTTGAGTCTCTCAAACCGGAAGATGAAGAAATTGATGTATGGGAAGGGAACGATGGATGTTGAAGATTTTTTGATACAAGAAGGCGTTCCTACATTGATGAAAACCGAAGAAGGTTTTCCGGTAGAGCCTGTTGTCTATCTTGTTGATGGCGATGCATCATCCTGGTTTTACAGGGTGAATTCCAAGCGAGATGATATTGGTAATCTCAATTCTCCCAGCGCTGAATTCGTAACCTCTGACCAAGAGCCTGCTTATATGACGCATGCACACAATTGGCACGCCTTGGTCGCTGAACTTTCTATGCTTGCTATGGGACTTGAATTAGAAGCAATGAAAGCGTCATGATTGTCATAAAGGAGATGCTTGTAGCAGAACCATGCGTCGTGAATTGCTTTACATCACGACGATAGCCATCGGCCTCTTTGTTTCAGCTAAGTATGCGCAATGGCCTGTTGATATCTGGTGCATTGGGACATTCGTCTATATTTATGCTTCAACCGATCGAAAAGAACGAATTGAAATGATAGCGGTATTGGCCTTTGCAACACCGATGGAATTGTTCTTCAGTGAAGTCTGGTTAATCTATGAATACCAACGGGGATTAATGCCATTATTTGTGCCAGTTGGCCATTATTTCTTATTTGATTTAGGGCGAAGGGTTGCGAAGCGAATTCCTCATTCATCTCCAATTTATCTGATCCTTGCGTTGCTACCATTCGTTCTTTATGGAGCAGTAAAAGGAACAGACACATCAGCAATCTTCCTCTTAGTGCTTACATTCGGTTTCATCAAATGGGGGCCTGAACCTCGGCTCTATGCTACAATGGTTTGGCTTGCTCTTGCAATGGAACTGTGGGGAACCTATCTCTGTAATTGGACATGGGCTCCAACTGTTCCATACACTGGATTAACAGCTTGGAATCCGCCCTTATTGGTTGGTGCTTTCTACTGTTTTGGTGACCTACTTGTAAATCTGAGTGTTGCCAAGTTTGAAGGCCAACCCATTGTTCAGGTGAACCATGACGTCCTCTGAAGACCTCAAGCGTCGTCGGGAAGAAGAGGCGAAGCGTATTCGTTCGAGCCTCAATCGTCAGCGAGGCGTACAGCATTCATCCCTCAAAGGTGGCGAGACTGCTGTGGCTTTTGTGCAGGAATCATTGTGCATCGGGTGCGACCAGTGCACAATTGTCTGTGACGATGATGCCATTGAAATGTACAAGGTGGCAATGCGCAGTCCTTTGCTCAAAGTTGAAAGTAATCAAAAGGCGAAAATCATCCGAGATGCTTGCACAGGATGCAGACTCTGTGTGCTTGCTTGCCCAACAGATGCCATTAGTATGATTGATCGATGAGAGGTAATTACGATGTCGAAGAAAGGAAAGGAACCATCAGCACAACGCTTCGGTGGAGAATTTGGCCCATATCGGAAAGATGGAACGACAGGAGTCTCCCTTGGGACCTTCAAAACACTTGTTTGGACCTCGAATATTGGAGGGCTCATTCTTTGTGTCATCGCTCTGGAACTCCTATTTGTTCAACAAGAATTCATGTGGGGATTGGCCAGTTTGATCGCCGGAGTCATCATTGCATTGTTCCCATCAAACTACGAAATTGTAGGTATGGATGAGGAAGAAATTCCTCCAAGCAATGACTGAATGTCTCAAGCTTCAACTTCACCGAGAGAAGGTTGTGCCAATTCGCTCTTCTTCGCATTGACTTCTCGTGCTAGGAAAGAAACAACATCGAGAATTTCAATGTCCTCATATCGCTCATCGCCCTCAAACTTCAAGCATTCAAAGTGTGAAACACACTTTGGACAAGACGTAAGCATTGTATCTGCACCAGTTGATTTGATTTCTTCCATACGAGCAACTCGTAGAGCACGTGCGTTTTCGTTGCATGACATCATACTCGATACGCCACAGCACATTGCATCTTCACCATGGTGTTCCATTTCAACCAAATCAACACCTTCGACAGCGTTGATCAGATCTCTAGGCTCATCGTAGATGCCCATTTGACGACCAAGTCGACATGGGTCGTGGTATGTGACTGTCGTTGCATCAGTTGAAAGTTGCATATCGAAGCCACTCTCGATAAGATACTCAGTGGTATGCATGACCTTGACTCCTTCAAGTTCGTAATCACGTGCAAATGTTCGGAAACATTCAGCACATGACGAAACAAGTGTGTCAATACCTGACGCTTCGATCTTCTTTTGATTGTAGGCCTTGAGTTTGTCAAATACCTCAGTCAGTCCCTGCCACTTTTGATCGTGTCCACAGCACTTGAGGAAATCACGGCCGAGGTATGATACTTCATGCCCCATTTCTTCAAAGAGAGTAAAGGCGGCAGTTGTTGAATCTCCAAGATTCATATCGCCTTCATTCACGTGAGAGAAGACCATTTCTTGGTCGAGGTAATCGACACATCCAGGATAGTAGCCAACGTTGGATGAGATTGGATATTCTTCGACTGGAATGAAATCTTCATTCGATGCTTCTTCTGCTTCTGCAGCAAGGACTGCTTGCAATACTGTGTGCGGTATTTCTGCAGCTGGACCGCCTACGATGAGACTTCGACGGATATCAACATATGAGTCATAATTGACGAGTTGTGGGCATGCGTTTGTACATGCTGTACAAGTTAAGCAAGAATACATCGGAACGCCATCATCCTCATTGTTCCATGAATTGTAGATGATGTTGAGTTTGTCTCCACCATTGAACAATCGTACTGGACATGCATCGTCACACAAATCGCATCCGTAACACTTGTTCATCTCGAATTCATATCCTCGTGCCATGGATCTCAAGACGACCACAACGATTGCACCAAATGTCAAACATGGGATGAACATTGCATAGGTGAGTTTAGCATCCAAGGCTTTTGGATTGACATGGTAAGATGGATTGACAACATCGCTGAATGTTCCAGATGAAGCCGCAATTGTAGCGGTATCGCTTAGATTTACAACAGTTCCAGCAAGTTCTCCTGCATTGCTGTCCCAAAGCAAGAGCGGTTGATATGATCGAATAGAGAACGTCGTTTCGGTCATGATTGAATCATTTTGTGCCAGTGGTCCAGAGGCTTGAAGACTGTATTCATAATTGTAAACACCAGGCTCAAGAGTAATTTCATCGCCAACACATTCAGAGAACGAAGACAAGACTTTGCCATTCGCATCTGTTACTTTGAGGGAACTTGTAAGCATAGTAGCCGTGTTGACTCCGTCAATCTTACGTTCGCTTGATCTGTATTCGCAAACAACATCAGTTGTGAGTGCCTCGACAGATTCATGATGTCCATCTGGGAATATCGTTGGGTCTTCTGTTACAGTAAATGTTCCGGTGGATATGAAACCATCTCCTCCATAGAAAGAGGCAGTTGTTCCTGCAGCGTTGATTCCTTCCTCTGCATTTTGGTGATTATTTGTATCACTGAAATCGATAAGGACTTCTCTTGCAGGCTGGTATATTTGCCAGTCAATCCATGCAGCAGCGGGCACGATGCCATCATCTGAATAGCCTCGATCATCAGTAAATTCATTGGTTTCATGAACCTCTACATCAGTTGGTTGCGTTCTCATTGCTTCAAGTTCTGGGTAATAATCGTGAGTTAATCCCTTGATTGTTAGCAAGCCACCTGCTTCCCAGAATCCGTTGTCATATGTGTCAAACGTTGCTACAGATGCGCCTGCGGAGACAACAAGTGCTCCAATGATGAGTCGCTTTCCGTGAGCTGGTGTGAATCCAGCACCCCAGGCTTTTACCATTACATTTCGAGCGATGAAGTAGATCACGATCCATAACAGTAAACCCGTCAGTATCCACGGTACGGCATTGAATATATCGGCCATCCAAGGCGCTCTAGTACCACAAAGTAGATCGCCATGCGAATCGAGTTTACAATAATCTGAACGATTTTTACCGTACAATTCAAGGAAGATATTGATTGAGAAGACCGAGATAAACCAGATGTGAGCCAGATAAACTGCACCTGCAGCTGCAAACCACGGGTCTTCTACAGGTCTCTTTTCACGTCCTCCTAGGAAAGGAGGAAGTGCGAGGATACCAACAGGAATTCCAGTTAGAGCGGCTCCCCACCATGCAGCGTTCCATGCAAAGACCGGTTGGCCAACGATGTCGCCGATAAACCCTGTAGGGACAGTAAACTGAGGAAGGTATTCACCCCAGCGAAGATATCCGTATGAGAACAGTACGTACCAATCAGGGAAAACGAATCCTGCTTGTGCGTAAGGATCGGCTGCACCGTGAAGTGGCGGTGGGATGAGCCAGGCATAGAACAGTAGAACTGCAGCCATGAAGGAAAACAGAATTGTGTCACGTAGCACTTCGTGCGGCCAAAATCCATGACCCATTCGTGTACGTGTACGCTTCTCGCCTGCTTCCTCGAGTTTTGCTTTTTCATCCATATAGGATGTAGCGACTCTTCCAAAATTTTCCATTAATCCCATTCATCTCCCTCCGTATCAATGCGGCTCCGCAATTCCTTGTACCCATACAATAAACAAGTGAATGATGATCAATGTAGTCACTATCACTGGTAGAATAAAGACGTGTATGAAGTACATACGGGTTACCGTTCGGGGGGTCAATGAAGAACCGCCAAACAAAAGTGTTGCAATGTATTTTCCAATTAGTGGAGAGGAATTTGCAAGGTTGATTCCGATAACTGCTGCACCGTACGCTAAGCTATCCCAAGGTAAGAGATATCCAGAGTACCCAAAGACGATGGTTAGGGCCATGAGCGCTACGCCAATCAGCCAGTTGAGTTCACGTGGGTTTCGGTAAGCACCAGTGAAGTAAACACGACACATGTGCAGGAAAACAGATGCTACCATGAAGTGCGTCGTCCAATGGTGAACCGCCCTGATGATGTATCCGAAAGGAAGTTCGAGCATGATAAATTCCATTGAAGCATATGCAGGCGATGGATCACCTTCTCCTCCTGGGACATAATAGATGCCGAGAACTGTTCCTGTAATGACCAATACAATGAAACTCAGGAAGGAAATTCCACCTAAGCAATAAAGAGGGTACCAATACCAAATGATTCGAAGCTTGTACTTCTCTGCGTGAGTTAGTGGCATTTGTCGATGCATGTTGTAGTAAGCGCCTTTCGACATATTCCAATAATCTTGAATTCGGAATCGGGTATCCATCCAGGAAAAGACCCACAAGAATGCTCGTTCAGAAACCCCCATCCCTCCGGTAGATTCTACAGCACGTAGAATTTCACGACGTGGCATTTCTTCTGTCTCTTTGCGGAGAGTAAAGGCCACTAGGACGATGATGAAGGCGATAAAGAACCAAAGAATCCAGAACATTGTTGTCATATTATTCACCTCAGTCACAATATGTCAGCCAGTCGACATAATCGGTAATGCCCTCAACGACACCATTGTTTAGAACGATCGGAATAAGCGGAAGCCCAACAGGAGCAGGCCCTCCTGCTTTTCGAACACCCGCATACTTGAATGTAGAACCATTGGAACGGTTCCTGTTGGTGTTCATTTCAAGAGCAGTGGTGTCAAATCGAGACGAGTGACATATGCAGAACAGTTTGGTGCCTCCATCGTCAGTCCCACCAGGGGTCCATGAATCATCGGTGTAGTTGTTGGACACAAGTTGCCATCCTGGAATGCAGCACAAATGTGTGCATCTACCAAAGACCATGATAAGGTCATCAGAAGGATATATTCGTTCATCTTGAGCAACCATGTCCTCGAAGTGACCAACGTATTTTCCACTTTCATCGTAACCTTCCATCATCTGAAATCTTGCTTTATTATTGTCCTCAGGACTTCCTTCCCACTTCGAACTTTCGACATAGGTGACGACAACTGGGACGCCATTCCATACACCAGATGCACCGGATGTGCCTGTGTTTGTCTTTGCCGCCTCTGCAACGAAATCGTCCTTCGTCATCGCTTGCAGATGTTTGGCGCCGTACCATGCGGTATCTTCTCGTCCTTTTGCCCAAAACTTGACCGAAAGGTCACCAGCAGTACCGCCACCAGGCGGGAGAAGGATTGAGGCGAAGCCAAGCACGCCCAACGATGCGGCGAGTACACCTGTGGCGGTGTTAAATCCATAGCGCAAAAATTGGCGTCTATTGATCACATTTGCAGCGGCGTTCAATCCTGCCTGTTTCGATTCTGGGATGACTAAATCGTAATCTTTTGCCATGAACATCACCACTTGTACTCCTTCCAGTCTTTCTGGTGTTCAGGAACATATTTGTTCTGGGAATGCTTTACGATAATGGTATCTGGTAAAATGAACTTGAGGTAAACCAATCCCATGAGGATAAGTGTTGAAAGAACCATGGCGAGGTGGAAAGACATATTTTGTTGATCCCAATCGTTTGCTAGTCCGTAAATGAGCGAAAACGACCAGTAGCAGATCCAGAATATTCCCCAGATAAAGAAAAACATTGTGAGGTAAGAACCTCCAGAAGGTGCGAGCGATGCACTAACGATGGTACCTGATTCGGCAACGTTGTGAACTCCGTGGTCGATTGCAGCATCCATTTGTTCTTCGGTAAGTTCAACACCCTCTAGCGCAGTTCGTGCGTCCTTGACCGAAATGGAGCCATCTGCAACTCCTTTCAATAGATTTTGGATTGTGTCGTCGTACATCACTGGTCACCTCTGCGCATGAGTTTGTATCGGAGCCGTAGCTGGTTGCTTCGGCCTTCGTATGAAGTAGAGAAACCATATCGGAGCATCAGTCCTGCGAAAATAATGCACAAAATAACCGCTCCAAACCCAAGTAATCCTAGCCAGTGTGCACGAAGTTTTGCACCCATGTGGTGGAGATCGGTTCCTAATGAGGTTGGTTCAGGGGGGCTAACATTTCCATCGCCAGCAAAGACCGTTCGTGTGCCGCGTGCTAGGCTGTCTTCATCTCCTTCAGTAATTGCGAATGTGAGTTGATTCCACATGTCCTCAATTTGGTTTCCAAGGCCACCGTCTCCGTTGACACTGTTTCCAGTAATCCAAAACGCAATGGTCCCTTCGCCTTCTGATGGTGCGACCCATGTAATCTCCCACATTCGATCGGATTCAGCCGCAGAGCCTGATGTGTGAGTGAGTGATTGTTCATCACCTTGCCAGTTATCCGCGCCAATTCCAGAAAGAGTGCCGCTCGAAACTCGCATGGCGAATCCTGCTGAGTATTGTCCACCTGCATCTGGTCCACCAATGATGTGGAGTTTGAAATTATAGGTTTCTCCAGCAGTCCATGCGTAAGGTACGTCGTCGAGGATGATTTGGACTTCATTGGCAGGTACGCCATTGTGGCAAAGACAGCCTTCTTTGGCTACATCATCTATTGTGTCTGCACCATTTTGTTGTTGGCCTCCGATACCTGTTGGCAGTGAAGTTGCAAGCCCAGGTAATAGGAGCAGGAGCAACACTGCGACGACGATGGTGCGGCGCTTGGTGAATGAGGTCGTTAGCATGGCTACACCCTATGGCTTGTCGACTAACACGGACCCCTTAAACATTGTTGGTGAATCACAAGATTATTGTCCCGCAGTGTAGCGTTTTTCGTTCAAATTTTAACAAAGCAAGGATTCATTGCTCAAACCTGCCTCGCAGAAGCATGGCCGAGACACCATTTGACAACATCTATGATTTATCAACTGAACAACTTGAACAACTCGATGAGGCAGAAGATTTGATGATTCGAAACAGTCTTGGAGCTGCTGAGAAACTTCTGTTAAAGATGTTGGAGGTAGACGAAAACTGCATTCCCGTCCTTTCCAATTTAGGCCATCTCTACGGCCGCCACCTCTCCGAATTTGAGACTGCTATTCGATACTATGATCGTGTTCTTGCCCTGGAACCTGACAATGCATGGGCACGTGATGCGAGACGCCGTTATATGCGATTTATCGAAAAGTAAGGTAAGTTCAAGGGCGTTATGCTCAACGGAGGTGTATGGAGTCCTCCCAAATCCTCATCGCAGGAATTGGTGGACTTGGTTGTACATGGGCTTCAAGAGCGCATGCGAGAGGTGGAGGGGCCTCTCTTCTCATGATCGATGCCGATGAATCATTTCCACACACCGAAGAGGGGCATATCATGCGACTTGGGCACACCCTTGACCAGTTGGGCTGTGCAGCATTGCCTCCATTGGCAGAGCAAAGAATGAGAGGCCTTGCTTCACGAACTCGTCCATTTTTAGAAACCGCTGAACTTGTGATTCTTGTCACTGGATTGGGCGGCGGCACTGGAACTGGTGCCTCTCATGAATTTGCACGACAAGCGAAACTCCATGGAGCAACTGTTCTTTCAATCGCTGCGTTGCCATTTTCCCAACAACCGACTCGACTAAAGATTGCCATGACTGAATTACAGCGTCTTGAACATCATTCGGATGTTTGCGTTCAACTTTCACTAGAACGTCTTGCCCGACAAGCACGAACACGCGGAAAGGACTGGAGTATGGGCTCAGAATGGGTTGAGGATCTTGTGGATGGTTTGGTTCGAACGCTTCTATCGATGGGTCTTATCAATCTCGATCTTATGGATTTGCGTGCAATCGTCCGTCAACCAGGAGCCTCCACAATGCTGGTTGGTTCCGGGCATCATGACAACTTGGAAGAATTGTTTGAGGCTACAGTCAAAGCGCCACTTGCTCCGATGAACGTTGGTGGTGCCAAAGGTTGCCTGTTGCAAATTGAAGGCGGATTTGGAATGACGATTGGGCAAGTGGATGAGATTGCAACAGCATTGACGTCAGCCGTGGATTCTGAAGCACAAGTGATCCTTGGAGCAAGAGTCACTCCCGAGCTCGAAGGAGTTATTCGAGTCGTTATGCTCCTTTCAGGAATCTCGGACAATTAATCCAGCAATTCTACATCTTCTTCCCAATTTGTTTCATCGCCAATGGCTGATGGTTTTTGATTCCAATCCACAGGGTCTCCTATGCTGTCTGTATTGTCATCAGATTCTGTTGCTTCTTCTGTTGCTTCACCGTTGTCCGACTGTTCAATCTCATCAGGCTCTGGTTCAGGCTTGATTTCAATCGCCTCAACAGATTCTTTAATATCAAAATCTTTGAACATGCGATTGATTCTTTTCTCAAGTAGCGAACGTTGTGCCCACACAACGGTTGCGACAACGAGAATGTGGCCTCCGATCAATACGGTTGTCAAATCATCGAATACAGAGGTAATCATCGCTACACTTCCTGCATAAGCATAGCCAAATGCTACGCCCCAAAATAACGCATTATCTTTGGTAAAGAGGGTTGATTTACGCCCATCAGCTTTGCTCGTAAGTGCCCAAATTGCCATGAACACAGTTAGAATCATAAGCACAAGTTCTTCAATAAAAATAAGAGTGTTTGACGAGGCAGAGTCGATGCTACGTGCGATGCTTAAGACGTGCCAAGTGATGAATAACTGCGTGAGGTGAAACCATCGCTTTGCAACAGTATGAGTTGCTGTATGCGTGGCTGCTTTTTGTCGAAGCGGCCAGGTAAACCTCACGCTGATTCCGAACACAGCAAAGGAAGCAACATAGGGCCATATGCTGAATTTGTTCGAGAGAATAAATCGGAATCCCTCGGTAACGAGAATGGTCATGCCGATCATTAGGATTGAGGTTGTAACCAGAGACGGTATTGGAGTGTGGGTTGATTTATCTTTCAAAGTACCAGTTTCAGGCGATGTGATGGAACTCGATGTTGCAAAAGCGAAGAACCATCCCTGGGCAGCAGCCCATGCGACGAAGAGGAATCCAAGTGCTGGTGGAATGATGCCTCCGAGTTCAGATAACGCACTATCTTGGCTCAGTGTAAAGGACATAATGACCCATAAAATCAAAGCGAATGCAAGAGGTACGAGCAATATCTTGAATCGTTCTTTTACAGATTCTCCAAATGATGCATGTTCCTGCTGGGAATATGAAATCCACTTTCTAAAGACATCTTTGTTTGATGCGGGTGCGAGCAATATGTAAGCCACGGAAAAAGAGATGAATCCAAAACTTGCAACGTCTTCAGAACCGATCTTAGCGGTGACGTGGAGGATACTCGCCGCAATCACAAGAAGGAGCAAATGGGGTGCAGTTGAAGGGGACAGAAGACTCCGAATAATGGACATTTTCGTAAGCGGTACTTCTTCCTCCATGGAATGTCCTCATGGTTGTGGTTCTTTAGAGTGTTTGATGTTCGTTTCCGCCATCCTCATCAATTAGAAGCGCCTCGCTTTGGCATGGCTGCTAAGTTGTCTAAGGCAAAACGGCCAAAACGACGCTGGATTGGTTTCTCCTTCTCGCCATCAATTCGCACAAGAGCAGAGGTTGAGAGTCAGATGAAGCAACTCTTTCCAGACGGTATCTATTATCGTCTTTACGATGCCCACTTCTATGGTTCAGATGTTGCAAAAGCATCCTGTGAACACCAATCAATAAATGACGATTTGGGATTTGGAATAGTTTGTGTCAATCTGGTAGACTATGACGACGTTCGAGAAGTTCTCTCAATGACTTCTAAGAATGGGGGGATGAATTCTCTTTCATCTTCAGGAAAAATACGACTTGTGCGACAACGTTTGGGCCTTCCCAAACCTAAAAAGAAGTAGGGCAACATTTTCACCCTGCTCTTCCTAGGAGTTCTATGGCCGGTGGAGGGACAGCTCCCCCTTTGAAAATTAGCGATGTATTTTTGCTGGTTGGCATCACGCTCATTATTGGCACATTGTTTATTCAAGAATGGGATAGGCCAACGAAAATCAATGGCGATGATGGGCCATTTCAAGGGATGTCACAAACAATTGATGGCGATTCAATAAACATCAAGGTAGTAGTGAAAAATGCATCAGACGTAAGAATTCAGATATTCGAAGATGGTGAAGAGATCAAAGATACAAAACAACTGGTCGCTGCGGATGGTGATGTTGAGATGAATTACCCTTCCAACGGAGGCGAACTAGAATGGATTGTGACGTTAGAGGAAGGTGTGGATGGAGAAGTTGACGTTGACATATCTCGTGCTTATGGATTGAATTTCTTACCTTATGTTCTCGGCTTTGCACTAGCAGGCTATGGGTTCTTTCGGAGAATGAATGAAACGAGCGAAACAGAAGACATTCTTGATGCCATCATTGAGGTTGAAGATGAGGCCAAAGAAGGCTAAGATCATCAGAAACTTCGATTTGTTCTTTTTCACTTGACATAACCAAGAGATTTCCAGCAGTAGAGATGCCTGAAATCAAACATTCTTTTTCTCTATAGATACACTTCTTAAGCATTAGTTCAAGATTGAACTCCTTTCTTATATGTGAGGCGTTTGAAAGATTCGATTTATTCTCGAAAAGGGAGGAAACGATGGTATCGAGAAGTGTGAAGAGTTGAGTGTTATCCAAGTTGATTCCTGCTTCTTCAAGAGAACCTCTTCCTTGAATCAAATCTGTGGTTCTCGTGTTGACGCCAATGCCAAGGACAAGTGATTGTTCACTTCCTCGTGAAAGTGATTGGAAAAGAATACCCCCTGCTTTTTTCCATTTACCAGAACCGTTGTTTCGGACAAGTAGATCGTTCGGCCACTTTACGCATATTGAATCCTTTAGAGGAGTCATTGATTGCAAAAGTGAGGCTATTTCGAGGGCAACTTGACATTGCAATTGGGATGAAATCTGAGGTATTAGGTTCGAATCAAGTTTCCATGTTCCCTTGAAAGCGTCGAGGTGGTCATCCCAAGTTCTACCATGACGTCCCTTTCCATCGGTCTGAAATCTTGCACGAAGAGAATCTCCTGGTTTGTATGTTCCTTCTAACATTTCTGAATTAGTTGAGGGAACAGTATGAATTTGCTGTTTTTTTGCTTTTACGAAAGGATGCCATACGGCAAGAACTTGGATTGATTCACCATCGTTGAATGTCAGATTAGACACCAATTGAGTTGCGAGACCTTTTGAAAGTAAAATGTCCTTTGTCCGCTGATTTCCGAAATGTTCTCTACACAAGATGAGGCTGATTCCAGTTGGAGAAATCAGTTGGAACCGCCGAATCATTTCACCAAATTCATTCAACAAGCCAGATGGATGTGTGTCGATTAGAGCTGCATCTTCCATTGGTCCGAGGAAGTCTTGAATCTCTTCTGCCGGGATGTATGGCATGTTCCAAATCACCAAATCATACGATCCTGGATTCATCCATTGTGCAAGTTTCCCATCTTGGGCTGGTCCAATACCGCCTTCTGAAGAAGAAATCACGACATCATTTTCAACGCCATTAAATCGAGTCGCAGCCACAGCGTACGGATTGATATCACTAGCATCGACTTCCCATCCCAAAGAGGCTGCAAGGATCGACAATGCCCCTGAACCACTACCGATTTCAAGGAACCTTTTTTTGCCAAAAGGTGTGACTTTTTCAAGAACGCTTGCAAGAAGGTCTGTATCTTCTCTTGGAGGGTAAACAGTGGGAGGAATCGTTAGGTTGAAATTCTTCCATTGAATTTCTCTCGCCTCGCTCCCTAAAAGTTCGATTTCTCGAGATGTTTTCTTTTCGTCAAACATTCCCAATCGACCTACCCTAATGTCGGTATTTGATGAGACTTTCCAACCCGTTTAATGGGTGTTAAGTCATCGAAAAAGTATATGAAGGGGTGGTAGTTCGCAATGAAAGCCCATGAAGCAACGTTGGGCTCGTAGCTCAGTCAGGTAGAGCGTCGGACTTTTAATCCGATGGTCGCGGGTTCGAACCCCGTCGGGCCCGCCTGATGCGCTTCAGCACAACGTTGGGGCAGAACGGGGTTGAATTGGATGGTAGTAAAGAGCGCAACAAAAAAGCGATTAATTGAACTCGGAGTCTCCGATGAATACGCTCACAAATTGGCTACGGACAGGAACATGGCCGACATCAAGGCAATGCCTGCTGACGACGTAGCAAAGATTCTAGGAATCGCAAAAGACAGCGAATCCTTCACCAAGGTTATGCAAATTATTGCAGAACAAGGAAACCGACGTTCACGCAACAAGCGAAGTAAGAAAATCACCATCTCCTCCAAGGCTATTGACGAATTCGATCGTCCTGAAGCAACCAGTCGTTTCAACCCCCTCAATCACGAACTGGTTCCACATCAGGAGCTTCTCGGTGATGCTAACATCAGCGAACAAGAACAATACGACCTGGAGAAGGAAGAACTCCTTCCTTGGGGTCTTGAGGAACTTGATGAAGACGGAAAACCACGTCTCGCTAAGGAACTCCTGCCTAAAGTTTTGATTTCTGACCCTGTTGTTCAAGCCATCAAAGAGGCTTGCGAACTCATCGATAACGCAACACTTGCTGCAAATCCAGATCACCGCCCACTTGCTGCTGGATGGATTGCAGACCGCGTTCTGAAAGTAAAGAGACATTCCAAATCAGCTGGTACAGCAGTAGCTTACCGGCTTATTGTGGAGGGTAGCTGAGGCTGGAGTTGATATTATGCAGGAAATTATTGAATCATTTTTCAAAGAACGAAGCCTGGTGAATCACCAACTTGCTTCCTACAACGACTGTATCCCGTCCACAGTTAACCAACTCTCTCGAATGGAGAAAATCATTCGAAACATCCGTGTCGGAACAGACGAAGAAATCGTCGATGACCTCGGCGGTTACATCAAACTTGACGTCGCTGACCAAGAAATCGTCATTCGTTTGAAGGACATCAAACTAGGTGCGCCGAACATCCGTGAGGCAAACGGTTCTTACCACCATGCATCTCCAATGGAATGCCGACTTCGAAAGTTGACGTACCAATCCCCCGTCAGTATTGATTTCACCATCTATCGAAACGGCGTAGCCTCCTTCCCTGAAGAAGGTGTACAAGTAGGTTCAATCCCTATCATGGTCCGTTCCCAACGCTGCCACCTCCACCCGAGCCACATTGCTGACGGCCGCACACTCGAACCGAGTAAATCAAGTGAAGATGCTGCACTTCTTGCAGAACTTCTTCGCTCTCGAGGCGAAGATCCACTTGACCCTGGTGGCTACTTCATCATCAACGGTACTGAGCGTGTTCTCATCTCAATGGAAGATCTTGCACCAAACAGAGTCACTGTTGAAATCAACAAGCGTACTGCAAAGCGTACGGAAGTTGCAAAGATTTTCTCCCAGAAGAACGGTATGCGTAAACCACTCACAGTCGAAAAGCGACGAGATGGAATGCTCATGGTTAAGGTAAGTACTGCAGGTACAACCCCAATCCCTGTCGTTCTTCTCATGAGAGCTCTTGGTATCGAAAATGACCAAGAAGTGTTCACTGCAATCTCTGGTCCTCAAGAGACCTTCAAGTACATCGTTGCAAACATCAACGAAGTAAATGGTGACGAGAAGCAAGAAGGCGAATACGACGTCAAGAGTACCAATGAAGCGTACGAATGGCTGCAAAAGAAATTCGCTGCAGGACAACAAAAGGAATACCGTGAAGCACGTGTAAACCAACTTCTTGACAGAGAACTTCTCCCTCACCTTGGTGACCAACCTGAAGACCGTAAGAAGAAGGCAATCTTCCTTGGAAGAATTGTCCGTCAAGTTCTTGAAATGGCACTTAACGAGTCTGAACCGAATGATAAAGACCACTATGCGAACAAGCGAGTTCGACTTGCAGGTGACCTTATCGAAGACTTGTTCCGTGTTTCTTCTGGACAACTCGCTCGAGATCTGAAGTACCAACTTGAGCGCCATCACAACCGTAAGAGAGAACTCAAAATCACATCCTGTCTGCGACCGGATGTTCTTTCTTCTAAGATTCTTCACGCTCTTGCTACAGGAAACTGGGTTGGAGGACGCTCTGGTGTCAGCCAACTTCTCGACCGAACAACATACTTGGCTTCTCTCTCTCACATGAGAAGAGTTACCTCTCCTCTTGTTCGAAGCCAACCTCACTTCGAAGCACGTGACCTTCACCCTACTCAATGGGGGCGTCTCTGTCCAAACGAGACCCCAGAAGGTCAGAACTGTGGTCTTGTAAAGAACGCAGCACAAATGGTCGATATCTCCGAAGAAGTTGATCCTCACGAAGTTCGTGAGCGTCTTGACGAATTGGATGTATACCAGCCAGATGACTGGACTGATGGTGACAGAGTTCACGTCAACGGTGACATCTATGGTATGCACAAGAAGGGTAAGAACCTCGTTAATCACTTCAAGAACGCTCGTCGTCGAGGAACCATTCCTTCAGAAGTTTCCATTCGTCACGACGTTGAAAACCGAGACATCTTCATCAACACAGACAAAGGACGAATTCTACGTCCTCTTCTTGTTCTGTACGATGGTACACCTCGTCTCGAAAACCATCACCTCGTTGACCTTGCAGCAGGGAACATCACCTTCAAGGACCTCGTAAACGACGGTATTGTCGAATGGGTGGATGCTGAAGAAGAAGAAGACCTTTACATTGCTCCAAGACCGTTCGTTCTTCCAGAAACTGTGCCAAGCGGCAAGTTTGCTGGCCGACCGGTCACTCACGAAAAGATTCGATGGGCCAACCTCGGAGAACCTGGTGAATCAAATGCTGTCCTCGAAGCAGAAATCCGAATGCCAAATGGTGCCGTTGAAATCGCTAAGTTGGAAGTTCCACTCCTCTTTGGAGCAGAACACACGCACGTAGAAGTCGATCCACAACTGGTTCTCGGTGTATGCGCATCTCTAATCCCATACCCAGAACACAACTCAACTCCTCGTGTTACTGGTGGTACTGCAATGGTCAAGCAATCCCTTGGTCTGCCAAGCGCAAACTACCGTCTGCGCCCAGACACACGTGCTCACATCTTGCATTACCCTCATCGTTCCATTGTTCGTACGGACGCTATGAAAACCACAAACTTCGATGAGCGTCCTGGTGGTCAGAACTTTATCGTTGCAATCATGTCTCTACATGGTTACAACATGCAAGACGCTGTCATCATGAATCGTGCCTCAGTCGACCGTGGTCTCGGACGTTCAACCTTCAACCGAACCTACAACGCAGAACGCCGCCGATTCCCAGGTGGTCAAGTCGAAGAAATCGAAAAGCCAGGAAACAAGCTTACTGAAGTTAAGGGATTGAAACCTGCTGAAGCATACTTCCATCTGGAAGATGACGGATTGCCACTTCCTGAAACATATCTCGAAGGTGGAGATGTCCTCGTTGGAAAGACAAGCCCTCCTCGATTCCTCGAAGAATCAAACAGTGGTGCTTTCCTCATGGCACAAGAACGCCGAGAATCTTCAATGCTGGTTCGCCACGGAGAAAAGGGATGGGTCGACAATGTATACGTCACTGAATCCGATAACTCAGGTCGTCTTGTTCGTGTTATGGTTCGAAGCCATAAGGTTCCGGAAGTTGGCGATAAATTCGCTTCACGACACGGGCAAAAAGGTGTCATTGGAAGACTCGTTGAGCCTGAAGACATGCCATTCACTCAAGATGGTGTCGTTCCTGATTTGATTATCAACCCTCACGCTATTCCATCCCGTATGACAGTAGCTCACGTTCTGGAAATGATCGGAGGTAAAGTCGGTGCTATGGAAGGACGTCGCATCGATGGAACTGCATTCCGTGGAGAAAAAGAAAGCAGCCTACGTGACGGACTTGTCCGTAATGGACTTGCTCACACTGGCCGTGAAATCATGGTAAACGGAGAAACAGGTGAATCATACCCTGCTGAAATTTTCGTTGGATGTATCTATTACCAGAGACTCCACCATCTTGTCAGTTCTAAGATTCACGCTCGTTCCCGTGGCCGTGTTCAAATTCTTACCCGTCAACCAACCGAAGGTCGTGCCCGTCAAGGTGGTCTACGATTTGGTGAGATGGAGCGTGACTGTCTGATTGCACACGGTGCTTCGATGGTCATCAAGGACCGTCTGCTCGATGAGTCAGACGGAATTGACATGTTTGTATGTGCTCAATCAGGGCATATTGCATGGTACGATCCAAAACGCCGAACCTACGTCAGTCCAGTTCATGGAGATGGTGCGGAAGTCTACAAGGTACAGACTTCTTATGCATTCAAACTTCTACTGGATGAAATGAAGAGTCTCGGGGTTGCCATGAGACTAGAACTGGAGGACCGAAGATGAGCCGAAGAACAACCCTAATCCCAAAGCGAATTGCACAAATTCGTTTCAGCTTGATGGACCCTAGTGAAATCCGTAAGATGTCATCTGTGGAAGTTAAGACCCCCGATACCTACAAGGATGATGGACGTCCATACAACCAAGGATTGATGGATTCTCACATGGGTGTTATCGAACCTGGTTTAGTTTGTCCAACTGACAACTGTAAGTACGATGAATCCCCTGGTCACTTTGGACATATTCAACTTGAACTTCCAGTTATTCACATCGGTTTCGTGAACCTCATCAAAACAGCATTGAAGGCTACATGTAATTCCTGTAGCAAGATTTTGCTTCACAGTGAAGGAGGTACTGCTCCAGGTACTGTTAACGA
>JBMZTB010000004.1:0-52390 GCA_049623485.1 Candidatus Poseidoniaceae archaeon | reverse complement strand
AACATTCTATGATACTGCAAAATCAGCCGATAATGGCGGCGTATGCGATGCGAGCGATTATTCAAGACTTGAGAGACAAGCAAAGAGAATCTTCAGAGTTGTCCCAGTTGGTCATCCGAGGTGTTTGTGATGCTATGGAAAGGAAACAAAATGTTCACTTCGATTCCATTTCCAATTGTCGAAGATAGGCCACTTATCGCCTATCACCCAGGGCCGCATCAAAATTATCTGGCTTCATGGAACGTCATGGTAGATAACGGCCAGCCGTTTGTTCTGATTTGCGACGATTTAGGGCCTGATTATCCCGATGGAGGCTGGGGGCAGCTTTCGAAAGATGGAATGGAATATTTTGCGAGAGTCGACAATCCAATCGGAATCGGACAAGCCTACAGGAATCCAGATTTGTCATTCCAGAACCTCTTGGTTCACAGGCAAATCGATGCTAAAATTGGAATGGAAGAGTTACCGTTTATTGATATCCTGTATATTGATTTTCCAGAACTCTTTACAGGATATAATGTAGAACCAAAACATCCTCTTCTCAGAGCTGCATCATCTCTTTCCTCGAAGGTTAGAGATGGGGGACTCATCATTTCAGACAGAAAGAATTTTGATGGCCATTGGCCGCTTCCAAAAGAAGAATTCCAAGTTGATGATAATGTAATGTGGGAGCCTTTAGGTAAGGCCGAGTGGTTCATCATTCCAGACGGAGTTGATTTGTATCATTCTGGAAATCAAGATATCTTTACAGATCTCTTCAGAGTATCGCAAAAGAAGCAATTTCCCGAATGTTTTGATTTTCTTGCAAGTCTGATGAAGCATAGAAGAATGTCAGTTGAAGAATTGCAGAACATTATCGAGAAGCCTCCAAAGAGGTGGCCATTCCACATGTCTGTAAATCAATACTACAATTCATGGAATAGGCACAAGGAATTTGGAAGTGGAAGATTTGAACATCCAGTTCCTCAAGGTACGCCATGGAAAGATGAGATGTTTGCTCAGTGGATTGAATGGCTTATCGAACATCCAGATCAATTAAGACCAACAAAAAGGAAAGAAAGACATCTCAAAATCGGTGACGTAGACGTTACGCTCGTACATGGAGATATCACTGACCATCTTGATTGGCTTGAATCAAAAAATGCAAGTCTCGTCTTGAGAAGAAAACTCTTGACTAAATGTCTGGAAATCAATCCATTCCTTTGGAAGAATTCAGTCAATCTACAACCGAAATGGGAGAATCCTCCTATTCCCAAACTGAAATGGTCTGGAGAAGATGCTACAGATAACCTTACCTCGAAACTGATGAAACTATCAAAAACATCCGTTCTTGCAACTATTGTTCATGGATTAGCAAATCTTGACGAGATAAAAACAGAGTTCACATCTTCTCAACCAATTAAAGAAATTTTAATTTTCTATTCAGACAAATGTGATTATCTCTAATTTGGTCCCCACTCCCGGACTTGAACCGGGGACACCCTGATGTCTGCTGAGACGGTTTGTTTACACAACTACAGTCAGGTGCTCTACCAACTGAGCTAAGTGAGGTAGTCTGTGCGACCTCCTCGTTCTATTTATTCTCATCGTCCAAAACAGCCGAGAGGAAAACCACAGATTGACAAAGGAAGAGGTTGCTTTGGTGGTTGTATGCGACCTCAGAAATCGACCATTTTACCTCTGCTCCAAGGGTGGATGTTAATAGTCAGAAGAGAGGGCTCGGAAAATCAGGAAGTGTAGGGATGGGACCCAGTAGTTCTTCCAGCTCAACGAGCACAAAGGCGGCAAATAATATGCAGGACAAAGCACTCGCAGACATGGTTGCTGGTCTTCGTGAAGAAGCCATCAATCGTGGTGCTACTGCACTCATGGATGAAGAGGTTGGAACCCTTGGAGTACCAAATCCTCGAATCCTTATCGTCGGCTGTGGAGGATCTGGAAATAACACTCTCAACAGAATCACACATCTTGGAGTTGAAGGTGCTGTAACTGTTGCAATCAATACAGACAAACAACATCTCGATAATACGCGTTCACTCCAGAAACTTCTCGTTGGTCGCCACATCACTCGTGGACTTGGAGCAGGCGGAGATCCATCCATGGGTCGTCGCTGTGCAGAAGCAGGACGTGAAATGATCCGACGTATCGTCAACGGTGCCGACCTTGTGTTCATTGCAAGTGGACTCGGCGGTGGGTCAGGGACTGGCATTTGCCCAATCGTTGCTGAAGAAGCCAAATCTGCAGGTGCTCTTGTTGTTGGGATTGTAACAACTCCATTCCATGTCGAGCGTCGACAACGGATGAAAAGAGCCCTCGAAGGTCTTGAATCTCTACGAAGAGTTGCTGATGCTGTTCTTGTTCTCGACAATAATAGATTGTTACATTACGTTCCAAACCTTCCTTTGGAAGAAGCATTCTCAATCATGGATCAATTGGTTGCAGAAATTGTCAAAGGAATCGTTGAGACCATTACATTGCCATCATTGATCAACCTGGATTTCGCAGACATCCGAGCCATTATGGCAAATGGTGGTGTTACGATGATGCTCTATGGAGAATCAGACCGCGGACCAGAAGAAGTTGTTCATGAAGCTCTCAATCACCCATTACTCGATGTCGATGTGGATGGCGCTACAGGTGTTCTGATTCACGTCACTGGCGGACAATACATGACGCTTGAATCCGCTTCACAAGTTGTTGATTTGATGACTGCAAGAGTTAGCGAAGATGCAAATGTTATCTGGGGCGCTCGACAAGATCCATCCTTTGGCGATACCATCAAGGTCATGGCCATTATTACTGGTGTTGGAGGCGCAGATATGCGTACGCCAAGACTAGAACCAGACAAACTTGGAAACGCTTTGAAACTCACTCGACAGCAACAACAGATGAATCAGTCCAGTGGCCAAGGAAACATCGATATTCATCGATTTGACTGAGTAGTGTAATTAACACACCTACTCAATAAACTCATATCTTTGTTCATACACGCAGGAGCATGCGCAAGAGTGTATGTCTAGCCGTCTTCATGGCTTTGATGATGTTAGTACCAGTACAAGCTGGTGGAAACGTTGCTGTTCAGCAAGCAGACCCTGCTGATGACCCAAGACAACCGACTGAAGAGAACAAAACGCTGTACATGTACTGGAACAGTACGAACACGAAAGCATGGACTCATTTTGATAAAATTGAAAATGAAACAATGGAAACTTACACTGAAGAGGAAGCTAATGGGGTAATCGACATTGACTTGAAATTTAGAATGGAACCTACTCTTGCAAAGCGAATTTACATGGATCCAGACGGTCTTTTTAGAGGTTCATTTGACATATTTGTGGAAGGGGATTGGACCAATGATAACGAGGGCAATACTGCTTGCGGACAAAACGATTGTGATGAATTGAACATTTCTTTATCTGCTGGCCCTAACTTAATTGATACGCATCATGAAACTGGCCTTGTACAAGGTGCTAACACTGTTGTATTCAATTTCGCAATAGATGAAACTACGCAAATTGACTGGGATGGGGACCAATTTAATCCTGAAATTCGGGTTCAGATGAAACTACGAGGGAATGAGCAAGCTGGTTTCTTAGGAATCGGTACCGAAGGAGAGCCAGCGAAATTCGAAATGACGATGGGTGAGGTAAGTAAAATCGAACTCCCCATTGATGATGCTTCCTTCTCAGAGGAATTCCAAGAAGGCGGAGACATTGATGGAGCCAGTGACTCAGAAGATGCTCCTGGATTCACACTTGTTGTTGCATCAGCAGCAATTGCAATGGCTGTCTTTGTGAACAGTCGTCAAGAAGACGAAGATTAGGAAGATCGAAGTTGTTGAAGTGCTTCAAGCACTGAAGAACTGTTGAGTTGTGTTTCAACTTGTTCTCCATCAGAGAGTCTCTTGATTGAGGCTTTTCCTTGTTCAACATCTCTTGGTCCAATGACCATAGCATAGGCTGCTCCGATGTTGTTTGCCCAATTCAGTGCCTTTCCTATCTTTCTGGAACGAAGTTCAAGTTCAACTCGTTCTCCATGATTACGTAATTCTCCGACCATTCCAAGAACTGATGTCGTGTCAATATTGAATGGAATAACTGCGAGAAGTCCTAGGGAGTCTGATTCTCCTGGGACGACCTCTTCTCTCTTTTCTGCTGCTGCTTGTGCTTCAAGGGCGAGGAGGACTCTATCGAATCCAAGACCAAATCCGCAACAGGGATCTAAGTCTTCAAGACCGAACAGATGGAGGAGTCGATACGATCCTCCACCCAGAACTTGTCCTTCTCCACCAAGTTCTGGCACGTGGACTTCGAAGACTGTTCCTGTGTAGTAATCCAGACCACGCGCTACGGTCAGATTGACAGAAAGTGATGGGGGTAAAGGTGCGAGATGTGTGATTGAAGTCAGTGTTGTTTCTAATTCATCGAGGGCTTCCAAAGAAACGCCTTCGAGAGATGAGAGAATCTGTCTTGCCTGTGCAATTGTCTCTTGGCCGCCTTCTAAGGCTGAAAGTTGTTGAAGAGGATGAATGTAATCAGAAGAGATTCCTTGAGCATTTAGAAGGGTTTCTAAGCCTTTGAAATCGCCTTTATCGAGGAATCGCATAGCCGATGCGATTGGAGGCTCTCCTGATTCAGCAGAAGAGTTCAACCCAATTCCAGTGAGTGCTTGCTTGAGAACACCTACGTGTCCGATTCTTAATTCCCAATTCTTAAGCCCACTTTCGCAAAGCATATTGATGGCTAAAGCGATAACTTCTGCTTCAACCAACGGTCCATTAGCTCCGATGAGTTCAACACCATATTGGAAAAATTCTCGATATCGTCCTTTCTTGAATTCTTCATACCGGAAACATTGTCCAAAGTAGGAGAGACGAAGTGGTTTGGTTTCATTACGTAATTCTTCAGCAACCATACGCATGACTGGAGCAGTTAATTCAGGACGTAGCGTCAGATCACGTTCTCCTTTATCTTGGAATGCATACAACTGAGAGACAACACCTGGTCCTGATTTTGCGGTAAACAAATCAAGTGATTCGAAAATAGGTGTTTGTATCCGAGAAAAACCGTGTCGTCGAGCCTGTTCTTCAAGAAGAGATTCGAATGCTAAACGGCGTTGCATCTCTTGGGGACCAAAGTCACGGGTACCTCTCGGACGTTGGACCATGTGCAAACCAGCGGCTCTCCC
The DNA here is from genome assembly GCA_049623485.1 of Candidatus Poseidoniaceae archaeon. Taxonomy (GTDB): domain Archaea; phylum Thermoplasmatota; class Poseidoniia; order Poseidoniales; family Poseidoniaceae; genus MGIIa-L2. The sequence goes on along the minus strand of JBMZTB010000004.1, from coordinate 47,203 downwards.
CTCTAATGCCCTTCGCTTAATTTTGAAACAAAAGAGAGGTCTGAGGATGCTTTACTCTTCTTCATCAAGGATTGGAAGAACTGGTGCATCAGGCAACTCTGGGTGAGGTTTCTCTTCCAAATCCTCTGCCTCTGCGATACGTTTCAGTCGCTCAACGAGTTCCCAATCTGGTTCCTCAGGTTCAGAAAATAGCGGTTGTTCTTCACCATCCCAAGCATCCTGGCGCACTTCAATTAATTCCTCTACTGCATGAACGTCTGAATCATCCTCAATCTCGAACACTTCAGACTCATCGACTGATTTTGCCTTTGGGGAACCTCCCAATGATTCGAATGCTTTTGCTACAACCTTTGCATCTGGAGCCGTTCCTGAAGAGGCGGCTTTGATTCGCTTTTGTTGGAATGTTGCTTTCTGTTCAGCCTCTTCAGCTTCTCTTCTCATTTGCATCTCAACAGATTCCCAAACCTTACGCTCTTTACGCTTTTCAGCTTGTTCTTTTTGCCATTCTAAAGCCTCTTCAGAGGGTTTGTCATAACGTGTCCAAAACCATCGGGTAATGCCGATGAAAAGGAGCGAGAGAATCAATCCTCCCAATAACCACTGGACGAGTGGTTCCATTCTTTCACCTCAAGTTATCTGGGCACTATCGGGAAACACCTCAGCATCGAGGATCTCAGCACCGAGAATACCAATTAAATCATCATCGCCGCCTGGAAGTTGCGAGATATCTGCATCTGCTCCTTCTGGTACGTTTCGATAGAGAGGTCGTTGAATCAAGGTCTTATTGAGAATAATGAAAACAGTAGCCACTATTCCCCAGAAAGCCAAAATGATTCCAAGTCCTTTCGGATTGGTTGGATTCCAAACATCATCTGTATTTGCAATCATATCTCCAAAGTAGGATAGCATGAGGACGCTGAATAAAACTGGGAAGGCAAGATAGAGGCATATATCCCACCATCGCCCAACTTCCAAATCGTTGTCGCCCGTATTGATGAAGTCATCACGGAATGCGGAAACACCAACGCCAAGGTATCCCTTGAGTCCTGGTGCTGCCTTGCCAAGTTCGACTTCTTTCTTCCACTTGACATAGCCATACTTCCAAATCGAGAATGCAATAAACAATCCACTGAACATCAGTCCGTAACCCCAAATGTGATCTTGAACCTCAAGGAATTCTGGGAAGGCTACACCGCCTGCATCGAGTTGAATCCACATGAGCGCGGAAGGCAATCCAAAGAAGAAGATTGCAAGAGATGTAATCAAAACTGACTTTTGTCGATCATATCCATGGTCGACGAAGTTTCGAACACATAGTTCAACAGTGGAAATCATTGATGTAATTGCAGCGAAGGATAAGGCTAGGAAGAATCCTGCCATCATGATAAATGCTCCAATCGGGCCTCCCGGTGCTTGAGCAAACACTTCTGGTAAAGCAAGGAAAGTGATTGCTGATGACCCGTTGGTTACTGTGGTCAATGGGTCTGCACTTACTGCGAAGATAGCGGAAAGAACCGCAAGACCAGCGATAATGGAAATGCTGTTGTTAGCGAATCCCATAGTGAAAGCGTTGAGAACAGTATCCTCGTCTTTTCTCATGTATACTGCATAAGTGATGCACATGCCCATACCAGCTGAGCAAGACCAAGCAGATTGCGACAATCCGTTAATCCATACTTCGGGTTCCATCAACATATCAGGATCAACTGTAAACATGAACAAAGCCCCATCCAGACTTCCATCAGACATATCCATCCAGAGAGAGAGACCGAGGGTCATGAATAGAAGTACGAAGAGAGAAGTCATCAACAATACGTTGACTTTTTCAATGGCTTTTGCACCCTTCCAGATTGCCAATAATGTGATTGCGATAATCAAGAATTGGAATGCTATAACCTGCATTGGAGATTGAAGGAACGAATTCCAGACCTCAGTTGTGTCAACACCATCTCCAGTTAATCCGCCAGAGATACCGAGTTGGAAATACTTCAAACACCATCCAGCAACAATGGCATAATAAAATCCAATTGCAGTCGAAATCCAAGCAGTCCAGAGACCCATCCAAGCGAATTTCTTACCAGCAAAGATTCGGAATGTACCAACAGTACCTACCCGTGATCGCTTGCCCATTGCAAATTCTGCAATGACGAGAGGAATCGACCATACAAAGAGGAAGAACAGCCACGGAATGAGGAACGTCCCTCCGCCGTTTGCTCCGACCATTCGGGGGAATCGCCAGATGTTCCCTGTTCCAATAGCTGCACCAATCGATGCGAAAATAAGGCCGAGTCGGCCGGAGAATTGGTCGCTTTCTGCCATTAAATCCCCTCCTATACCGCCTCTGCTTCTAAGACTGCGGAGGCCACGTAAGCGCTCTCTTCTTGATCGTTAAGCATAATTCGTAAACAAACACCGAGACTGCCCCAGATTGTCCCTGCTACAAGCGTAAAGAGAACAAGGGATCCAAAGAGAGAACCGTACGCTTCACGATATGTCAAATCCAGTTGATAGTAAGCCCCATCTGCAGGATATTGAATAAAATCAGAACCTCCAAGGGTGAATACTGTGGCTTTGTAATGCAACTTTCCAGTTGCAGTTTCTGAAATAGGTATCATGCCTCGTAAGATTGTTCCATTCCCATCTGGCAGTGGGCATGATTCATCGCTCACAACCTGAACAGAAACTGACTCCCATGGCGTAGTAGCCCATTCACGAGACCCGTAATCACTTTGCAAGCGGCTTGGCTTGACAGTACGCCATTGAATCTTGGTTTTGGATTCGCTGTAAGGGAATTGCTTTGAAACACACAAATCGACTGGAATATCCCCTTCTGCTGGAATGTCGATTTTATCTCCTTCTAGCAAATAATTTTGCTGAGAGATATTGCTCATCTCGAGGTCTGCACGTTCACGTGGACTGTCTGCAATTTCGGCCATGTAGAAGCCTGTTCCAAGATTACGCACAGCAATATGATCGATATCATCCTCGTGTTGATGGAACGCCGTTCCGATCTCAGAGGTGTAGCAGTAAGAGCCATGAACACCGTAATGCCAGTCACAGAAATCACCCGAAGTTGGGTAAAGATCAGAGGATTGCATATTGGTGTATTGAGTCATTTCTGCCATCTGAGCGCCGTGATACTTCAGCTGCTCATGATCTGGGCTCTCACAGCCTGTGCAGTGACCCCAAGGATAGAGAATAAGTTCTGAGTAGGAGTGATGTGTCAAGGTTGCTTTGAATTCGCTAGAACCATCTCCAACATCGTCATTCATCTCAGTTAAATCTTGGATAAACTTGGTCTCAGGTTCAGAATTACCGCCCCACCAATCTTCGTCGGTTACACCGTCTGCATCATCGTCTTTTCCATCGACGTGATCTTCATTGATTTGTCCATCTCCGTCGTTATCCGTATCATCAACTGGTCCGTTGTAAACATCGTTGTTTGAACCATCTAATTCACCTTCTGCAGGCGAACAAGTACCTGGAATCAATGGGCCTGTTGCGCCCAGGGGAGCACCCCATTCGAATTGGTAATTTCGATTGAGATCAACACCATCACAATCTTCGTCGACCTTTTCTTGGAGGTCAGGTAGTGGAGTTACGCCAGTAAAGGTGTTGTCTCGAAGGTTCTTCCTCCATCCACCACTCGGGCATGATTCCCAAGCAGGAGCTGGACAGAATACTTCACGGTCGTAGATGTTTCCATCTACATTGAGCATTGGAATAAGATAAATTTCTCGAGAGTTTACAAGGTCGGTAATGAATTGTTCAGAGTAATCCTCGTCAACTCCATGGTCACCAGGCCCACAAGCGGTTCCATCTCCGTTCGAGTCTTGATATTCTGGGGCGAGTGCGAGACAGTCTCCATCATCGTCAAGAATCCCATCGTTATTTGCGTCTCCCCATGGATCTTCATCAACCAAGCCATCTCCATCATTATCGTAACCAATGTTGTCGTATGAGAATGCGATGACTTCCATTTGCATGACTGGAACAGTGTAGGACATCCACTCTCTTGCGTGGTGATTTCCTACGATCATAACATCATAGCGATCAGCATAGTTTCCGTTATCTCCGACGAATTCATTATATTCTCCGCCCTGTACGTCGCCAGTAATTTTCAACCAAGGTGAAGAATGTCCGTAATACCAGCCTTCGTAAGCGTTTGCAGTAACTGTTTCACCACGAGCATTGACGCCTCCATTCATCCCTTCATGGAATTCAAAAATGTCAGGATTTTGCTCAGCCAGTTGAACCATACGCAACTTCATTGTCTCATAACTGTGATATTCCTTAAACTGGAGAATACGATCATCAGCTGATGCCCAGGGAAAGATGTCGTTGACATAGTTTTCTGACCATACATCTTCAGGAGTATTTCCTGTTGCTTCTTGTTGAACATTCACAGTTGAAGCCATGACTGGAGAAAACATTGAGAGAAGCAACGGTAGAATCATCAGACTCAATGCGACGACGCTTGTTTGACGGGTGGCCTTTTCAAATCTCATGCTATCAATTCAACCCAGTTGCTCCCCACACTTGAAACCGTCGAATCTACGATTTGGAATATGAGGGAAAAGAACTTGAAGACGAGGGCATAGGAAAGGACATGGGCCTGTATGACAATCTTACCTATTCAAGCGACGATATGTGGGGCTTTTCAGAGTCGACACTCATCGTTTTAGCATCGATATTCGTAGCTTCATTCCTTGTTCGTTATCTGGTCAGCACCCTCTCACATCGCTTTGTAAGTGTCGTAATTTCGGACGATGAAATACGAAAGAAGGCAGTCAAGAAGGGAGATGCTGCCCTTGGAACTGCGGTGGCCTCTGTATTTGCATTCATCTTCTGTTCAATATTGTGGGACGAGCGTTCTGATAATGCCAACATCGTTATTCCGTCCTGGCTCGAATATCTTCCAGACGTATTGCAATTCATGCTCGTGTTCTTCGTCGTTGTTTGGGCCTTCCGCTTGGTTTCGCTGGTCTATGATGTTGTCAAATTTTTCGACAAAGACGGTGAACTTGATGGAACAGAAAAGACATTGATCTCTGCATTAGAAAGCACACTTCGTTTTGTTATCGTCTTCGTAGGTTCAGTCTTTATCGCAGATGCTCTTGGCTTCCAGTTAACCTCTCTCCTTGCTGGATTAGGTATTACTGGATTGGCTTTGGCTCTTGCAGCAAAAGACACAATCTCAAACTTCTTTGGAGCGATCACAGTCCTTCTAGATCGCCCATTCAAGGTGGGAGATTGGGTGTTGATCGGTGCATCTGAAGGCGAAGTGATTGAGATTAATCTTCGAACCACATTAGTTCGAACGTCTCTTGATACGATCATCACCATTCCAAACGCTAACCTTGTCAGCACACCAGTTGAGAACTTTGGTAAGAGGAGATGGCGACGTTGGCAATCGATGATTCATCTCGATATCAATTCCGATCCAACCGATGTCGAAACCTTCTGTAAGCGTACATTGGAACTTATTCAGAATCATGAAGCGACCACGAAAGAGGAGTCGTCTTGGTGCAGCATTAATACCATCTCAGCACAATCGATTGATATTGGACTCAACCTTTACTGGAACGTTTCTTCATCTCTTGCTGAACGTTCTGCACGAGAAGAACTCATCCTAGAAACAATGGAACTTGCTAAGGAACTGAATCTTTCATTCTATGATGGAAGGATTCGTCAACAGCGATGAAGTTTGTTTTAGATTGGAGAGGGATCCTTCCACCAATACATCCTGTTTGAAGCAAACGAGAGCAAGGCGCCTGCAAGGGCAACTCCAATCGCAAAGGAAGGTGTCATTGAATCTATTTGCCATCCATAATAGGCGACGATCATTGTTGTAATACCAACCCATACACCGCTTTTCCATACACGTAAAACGCCTAGATGGGCTTGTAATCGGGTTACATCTTTCAACCATGCTTTTGATGATTCAAGTCCTTTTTTGTCGTCATAGAGTACTGCTTCTGCATAGGAAAACAGGACGTCGTAATAACGCCAAATCCATGCGCCACCGAGGACTGTTGAAAGCGCTTTTTTGCTTGACCATGAGGAAGGCGTTGCAGATGACCAAGCCCCTAGCATCGATTCGATATCCGTTCTTGAATAGCCATTCATTTCAACCCAGCGACCTTCCATTTGTATGAGTTCAGCAAGAGCGGGAAGACGCTCAGGGCCGCATAAGAGATGCTCGCTAACTCGTTGATTCATTGGGATGAGTTTCCTTACACCATCTGCCATTCCTACCCAAGATGGATGGACGCGGAGCGCTGGTAATCCGACTGTGTGCTTTGTATGTGGGGCCCTCCACAAGGTGTTTGGTCGCAAAGCATCTTCCACAGACTTTAGACGCTGATTCCAACGGTTTTGATCATTTGGACTTGAAAACGGCTCAAGAGATGTTTGTGCGAGTCCAAGCGATGTTGAAATCCATTCAATATCCGCATCATAAGTTAAATCGAAGCGCGGAAAGACAACAACAGCATCGTTTCCCTCGAACGTCATTCCTGCTATTGGCAAAAGAATGGATGTCGGTTCCAGAGCCGTAGCCCATGCAGATTTTCGAGCAAGCATGGAAGTTGAATCACTGGTCGGAATAGAATACACCAACGCAGTATATGCCTCATCAAGTTGCAATAAAGTATGATTTCCTTGTTGATAAATGACATTCACTGATTGAACATTTAACTTTGAGAACGAACCCCAGCAGCCATTCTCTTGGTTCTTCCACCAAGAGGGTTTCATCGTTTCTTGAGCATCAAAGCAAGACAGTTTGCCCCACTTTGTCGTTATTTCGTGACTGGAAAGAGCATCTTCAATCGAACCAAGGGCAAGACCGCGCGGCCACCATGATGCTTCCTCCATGCCCATCCACAAGACTACTTACCATTCAATGTGTCTTTGTGATAGGAGGGATGGAATGAAAGAAGAGAACGGATTGGAATAAACGGGACGGCCATGGGAATTAGCGAAAAGATGGGTGATGTTCTCGGCCAAGCGGTCGAAGCAAAGCTGTTTCGCGAAGTCATGGAGCACGACATTCAGCCAAAGCATCTTGCCATTATCATGGATGGGAACAGACGGTTTGCTTGGAGATCTAACCTTGCTACACACGTTGGTCATCGAATCGGAAAACAGCGATTAGAGGCTGTTCTTGATTGGGTTCTCGAACTGGGGATACCTTGGTTTACAGTTTATGCATTGTCCACAGAAAACCTCAACAGACCAGAAAAGGAATTGAAAACATTGTTCAAACTCTACATTGACGGACTCAAGTCGATTGCAGAAGATCCACGAATTCATGAAAATAATGTGCGGGTCCAAATCATTGGGCATCGTGATCTTCTCCCAAAGGATGTGAATGATGCTATTGATTATGCGGAATCAAAAACCAAAGATTACGAAGATTTTGTGTTTACTGTTTGTCTTGCTTATGGTGCTCGGGAGGAAATGATTCGGGCCATTCAAAACATTGCTGAACTTCATGCAAATGGGAGCCTACCTCTCGAATCGATTACTCAAGAAACCGTTTCAGAACACCTCTACACTGCTGAAATGCCAGATCCTGATCTGGTAATAAGAACGAGTGGAGAAGAGAGAATCAGTAACTTCTTGCTCTGGCAAATGGCTTATTCAGAATTGTACTTTACCGATGTGTTTTGGCCATCGTTCAAGAAGAAAGATCTGTTGAAGGCAGTACAAACATACCAGATGCGAAAGCGTAGATTTGGTGAGTGAAATGACGCAATGCGACGCATGTCTTGGTTATCTCAATCCTGCACTTGCAGTTGATGCGTGTGTTCGAAGAGGCGATGAAATCTTGTTAGTTCAGAGAAAGTTTCCTCCATCTGTTGGCTCTTGGGTGCTTCCAGGAGGATTTGTTGACCAAGGAGAACGTCCACAAGATGCTGTTCTAAGGGAATTGAAGGAAGAAGCGAATCTTGATGGAACAAATCCGGTCTTGCTCATGGTTATGGGAGAACCTGACCGTGATCCTCGTAAACACATCGTAAGCATCGTCTATGAAGTTGAAGCAAAAGGTGAACCAGCAGGTGGAGATGATGCTGCTGCTGCCCGCTTCTGGCCAATTTCGGATATCCTCGAAGGAAGACTTGTTCTTGCCGGTGACCACGGAAAAATTGTTGAGAAATGGCTTAATCAATCAATTCAGAACCAATGAATTCTGCGAATTGTTGCTGAGCATCAGGCCATTCTGGTAATTCCAATGCTTCAGTAAGAAACAATCCTGCTAAGAATTGAGCTTGAATTTCTTCCACGTCCGATTTGGAGGTTAATCGAAACAGTGGATAGCCTTCAAACTCAAGTCGATTGAGGAAGCCACGTTTTGCATCGCTTACCAAGAGGGTTGGAACGCCCATCAAGACAGCTTCACTTGCAACTGTAACCGATTGGGTTATGACTGCATTATGTTGCGATAACATCGTTGTGAATTGCCATGGATCGCCTCTGTATTTGGATTCATCAGCAGAGGTGATTTCAATTCCTTCAAGGATTTGACTTGGAATCTCAAGAACTTCATCTGAATCATGGATTCCGTCACCTTGTAACCGCCGTACAACAAAAGAAGGAGGGTCTTGAACCTGTACTGGACGAAGTTGCGGCCGCAAATGTACGTGACCATGTAGCCCATTCAATCGATGAAGATTCACTTTCTGACTGAATTTTCTCAACCAACCTTCATCAATTGATTCATCCCAATGAGTAGGGAATATGGCGTCTGTACACGCATTTCTTGCTAATTTGTGGGCGATATGGTTGACTTCTGTATCAGAAATATACCATCTGTTTTTGATGCCAAGTTTCTTTGCTACTCTTAGTTCAAGCGACGCCCCAATTGCAACGATCCTTTCAAATCGATTTCCACTCTTTTCTGCACTTTTGAGTTCTCGACGAACCGTTCGCATTCGGTTCCAAGCAATTCGATAGCGCCCTTTTCCAACAGGTCGTTCAACCCAAATTGTCTGTCGACGTGGAAGAACGCCTTCACTTGATTTCATCAATTGACGTACTTCGTGTCGATTGGTTGCAATGATGACATCGCTTACAGTACCTGAGCGCAGAAAAGGAGCGAGGAGACGTACATGAGCAGGATGGTCAAACACCCAGCATGTGCGCATATCTTTGCCAAGGGCTCATGGTTAATGTCTATGAGCATCCAAACATTAGCAGAGCCATGAAAGAACCAATCACGTTGGATGGAATGAAGGTCTTTGGACCGTATACGCCTGGAGTAAAAGCTGGAAATCAATTCTGGTTATCTGGACAGATCTCAATAGATCAAGGCGATGATATCGTTTCACAAACCAAAGGAGCACTCGCTAAAATCGATGCATTACTCGCTGCTGGAGGATTTAGGAAAGAAGACATATGCTTTGCTCAAGTTCTTCTCGATACAATCGAAGATTATGCTGCGATGAACGAAGTCTACGGCGCATGGGTTGAAGAGATGACAGTACGACCCGCACGAGCTGCATTCGAAGCTGGAGCACTTCCAAAAGGTGCTCTTGTTGAAATTGTTGTCCAAGGCGTCCAATCTTGAGGAAACAATATGCCAGGCACACCCTATTTGGAAGAGCCCCCGAAGGGATTGCTTACCTGGCCGAAGTTGCTTCAGATGACTGTTCCAACACTGCTAGCGCTTGGTATTGCATCGTGGTGGACTGGATACCTTCTCCCATTTTTTATTCTCATTACAATTACGTTAACACTGACTCTCTTCCTAAGAAGATGACAATCAATAGGTATCCTTGAAAACAAGGACTTGAACCACATTCCATGACGGAATGGCCTGAATCCTGTTTCAAAGCCTATGATATTCGCGGATTATCTGGTGAAGAATTGTCCGATGAATTTGCATATCGACTAGGTAGAGCGATTGCAACATACCTCAAATGTGAATCATTTGCAGTTGGTAGAGACATACGAAAATCAAGTCCTGGGTATGCTTCAAATCTCATTCAAGGACTTGTTGATTCAGGAGTTCAAGTTCTTGATCTCGGTATTGTTTCGACAGGTTGTTTGTATCATGCTTGCTGGACATTACCTGTTGATGGTGGCGTGATGGTCACAGCATCCCATCTTCCAATGCCGACACACAACGGATTCAAGATGTGCAGAGGAACATTGCCTCTCGCTGGTGAAGAAATTCAAGAACTGAAAGGGGTATTCCTAGAAGGAAACTTTGCTGATGGTGATGGAAAACATATTGATCATCCGCATGAGGATACATATCTCGAAGCAATTGTTGCTTCTACGGGAACACTCGCTCGGCCAGTGAAGGTAGCAGTCGATTGCGGCAATGCAGTTCCTGGGCCTGCAATGTCAAAACTCCTCGATATGATTGGAGCTGAACACATCGATTTGTATTGTGATTGGGACAATACTGAACCAAATCACGGAGCAGATCCTACTCGAGAATACAACATGGTTGATCTTGCAAAAGCAGTTGTCGATAATGGATACGAACTCGGATTGGGAGCTGATGGGGATGGTGACAGAATCGGTGCAGTCGATGAGAAAGGGAACTTTGTCTACCCTGACCGACTAATCGCGCTTCTTGCCGACGATGTCGTGGGAACAGAGGAAGGGAAGGATCTCCTCATCTATGATGTCAAATGTTCAATGAATGTTGAGAAAGCAATCATGGAAGCAGGTGGAAGGCCAATGATGGCAAAGACTGGACATTCCTTCATGAAGCGAGTTCTTGCAGAAAATCCAGATGCACTAATGGCTGCAGAAATGAGTGGCCACATCTTCATGGCAGACCGAGGTTGGTACGGTTTTGATTGCTCGCTATACAATGCAGCAAGAATCCTTGAACTATGGTCAAGACGGGATGCTCTCTTCAGTGAAGAATTGAATCGCCTTGCACCGAATCTTCCAACAACTGGTGAAGTCAAGGTTCCATGCCCAGAGGAAAAGAAATTGGAAATTGTTTCTGCAATTACAGAAGCATTTGCAGATCATGAATCATCCACAATCGATGGTGTTCGCGTACGATTTACAGAACATGGTGAACAACAAGGATGGTATTTAGCCCGTAAATCAAACACTGAACCAATCCTTGTTATGAGAGTCGAAGCAGTCAACGAAGAGAAACTTCATGAAATGCTAAGCCTCATTAATTCAAGAGTTAGTTCAATCATCAATATTGAGAAACTACTGGCTTAATTCCAATAACCAGTATCGTCAACTGTTGCGTCAAGGACTGCGTTCCAAAGTTCAGAAATGGCATCGACATCAGTGATTCTACCGACTTGGACATGATGGACATAGCCTTGTTCGTTGACGAAGAGAACGAATGGAATGTTCGTCAAGTTGACTTCTGATGCCAATGGAGGATTGAGCATGAATGGACGATCTATGGTTCGATTGAGATTCGTCTCGGTTTTGTTATGCCAGCCGTTCATATCGCTGTAATCTTCTCGCTCATCATAGGAGAAGACCATCAGTTTTCCTTCTGGAATTGATTGATCGAAAGCATCCAATGTTTGTTCGCAATGAGCACACCAAGGGGCTGAGAAATATGCTACATACGACTCATTCTCAAGCATTGAGCCATTGTATTCCTCGCCATTATGGGAAGAACTTGACCATGATGGGAATGGTTCAGCTACTGGACCGCTTTGACCAATAGGCTCCTCTATTGCAGCATCACTTGTACAGCCACTCAGGAAGAGCAACAAAACAAAAACAGGAAAGAATTCTCGCATCATAAGTATCACTCAGATATTTTCGATTTCAACGAAAGGAATGATAGAATAATCCAGGACGATTAGTTGAATTGTGTACGAAACTGTTTCTCCGGTATCTGATCTGGTGCAGCCTGGTGAATTTTGACTGTTCGCAGTGACCGAAATCTCGACTGTATAATCTCCCAATCCTGCCCCATTAGAGTCTAATTGTTCTGCAATTTCAGATTCTGACAGTCCTTCTACATCTTGTCCAATCATGGATGAGTTATACCACTCAGTTGTGACATCGTGAGCGCCATTACCCCCATCATTTTGTCCATCGGCACTATTGGAGAAATTTAGATGAGAAGCAGTTCCTGTGATTGTGTCTGCGCTGAGACCACCTGTAACACATGGAACGAGAGGCACCGTCTCCTCTTCTGTCTCGTCTTCTTGGTAGGACATTGAAACGAGAACTCCAACAATGTTCTTGTCTGCGATATCGTCTAATGCATCTGTATTGAGGTCAATGACGAAAGGAGTACCGTCGGCTATGTCTTCTTCACCTGATTCGAAATCAATGTAGGTGATATCTCCACTTACTGAGTATTTTCCAACACCGCCCATTCCAGTAGGGCTGTCTGTTCCTGCAGCTACTGAGAAGAAGTACAATGGGAAGATTACGAGGAAAAAGGCAACACATAGTGCCTTTATCTGAAGTTCTTGATCGACTTTTATGTCATCAATAAAGCCCATATTCACGCCCTCCTGTTGCAATCCAAGGGGTGGAGACCTCTATGTATTTCGGTTAGATGTGAATTATTCTTCTTCCAAATCGCTGCTTGATAGCCATGGAGCAGGTGCTTCGTAAGGCCACGCATTTTTTGCTGTATTGAAGCCAAGTGCAGTGAATGATTTACGCGATTTTTTCCAGGTTGGGAGAAGATAGCCTATCTTCGAACGTTCACCGAATGTCCATCGCCAAGGACATCTTGGTAATCGAGAAACCCAATGTTGTAAGAGATGTTGAATTTGGGGATGGCTTGGACCTCCTGGAAGAATCCACGATGTGAGATGAACTGCTCCTGCTGAACCACGAACCTCTGACCATGTTGTCAATTCTAATCCAGTCAGTGGACCATCAAGAACGCGTAATCCAAGTGTTCGAGCGGTTTGAGCCATAGGCATGATGATTGCAAAGCGATCGACAAGGCGTGAACCTTCATGCCGTTCGAGTTTCCAACCCTTTTCTTCACACAGAGTTCGAAGAGATCGGATGCATTCGACTGGGGTTACACTCAGTTCCAAATCAAGTGTATTGCGTCGCACCATGCCTAGCGCACTAAGCAATATGGCAAGAACCATGCGACGCGATGTTACGCTGCGCGAATCTCATCATTAGGATGAGATGACTTCCTCTTGGTTGAGCTTCACGCAACGCTTGGAGAATCTCTCGATGCCTTCGGCATCAAGGATCTGGAGCGATGGTTTGTGTTGTACTCAACCGAATAGGGAGCCAAGACCTTCGAAGCCGCCCGCTTCTTCTTCTTCCTCTTCCTCTGCTTCTTCAGCAGCGGCAGGGGCGTCAGCAGATGCAGCAGCCGGTGCAGCAGCAGCAGCTGGTGCAGCGACAGCTTGGGTCATTGCTTCAGCGATGTCGACACCAGCGAGTGAAGCAACAAGTGCCTTTACTCGGGATGCATCAACATCTACACCAGCAGCCTTTAGTGTGGCTGTGATGTTGTCTTCGGTCATTTCTTTTTCAGCAGCGTGCAGTAGCATAGCAGCATAAACGTATTCCATTTCATTTCACCTCAATATTTGTGTTGTGTTCAGCCGAAAAGATCTCCAAGGCCGGCAAAGCCGCCCTCTTCTTCTTCTTCCTCTTCTTCTTCTGCCTCGGCTGGGGCATCAGACGCACTTTCAACGACAGCAGCAGCTTGTGTTGCTGCAGAAGCAGCAGCACCGAGCATTGCGACCAATTCGTCGTCAAGGGCGGAGGAATCTAGAGAGCCTGCAATACCGATGGCACTGCGGTGGGCTCTTCCAATCAAGTGAGGCAGGGTTTCAGCGGTTGCGATCGCTGCCTCAAGTGCAACAGCAAGCGCTTCTCTGCTTGCTTTGGCGAGTAGTGTTGGCATGGTTTGTGATGTAAACCATGTGATGTTGCATGCGAGGTTGAATCCGCCTGCAGCCATTCCAATCAAGTCCTGTTCGAACTGCTCGTAGTCGATATCGAGTGTCGATGGTGAGAAAACAACACCATCTTCGTAGGTACCACAAAGACGTAGACCAGTTACGATTGGCTTGATTCCAATTTGTCCAAGTAGCATACCGAGATCGCCTTCAAAGACTTCTCCAGCCTTGAGCGCAACGTGGCGCTTCTGGATGTGGACTGAACCGCCCATGATCTTAGCAGGGATTCCAACGGTGTTCAATTCACCAACAATCGGACCTGGTGGCATACCTGTGTCTTGCTTTTCGACAATAATGTCTTCTGAAGCAACATCGCCAGGCTTAGCAGCACGACCTGCTTCTGTTTTCTTGAGTTCTGAGAAGACCTCAAACGAATTGTAGTCTCCTGTGGAAACCAGAGCAGGTTGAATTGCTCCATCAAAAAGTTCTTCGAGAACTGAGAGATCTTTGCCTGCTTGTTCCCAGGCGATGCGCATCAATCGCTTCTTTGCTACACGAATTTTCATGTTGCTTCGCAGATTATTACGCATTCCAATCATCGAATCAGCAGGAACGCCGTGAATATCGATAACGGCGAGGGTTTCGCCATTGTTGATGACTTCAAGAAGGTCGTTGACGGTATCTCGCTTCCAGCTCATTACCTTTGGAATCACAGTTCCACCTCCACTCGAGTTGCAGGACCCATTGTTGTCTTGATGAAGAGGGAGCGGATGTTTCCTGCTCCTCGTTCGAGACGGCCAATTACACGGTTGTAAACTTCCATTGCGTTAGCAAAGAGTTCCTCTTGTGATTGACCAACAGTTCCTATTGTTGTATGGAAGGTCATTTTGTCTCCAGATTTGACAACGACTGTTGTTTTCAGACCTGTAGCAATAACGGCTGGATCAAGTGTTGGAGGTACTGGACGTGGCATTTTTCCTCGTGGACCGAGAACTGTACCAAGGTATCGTCCAATAAGCCCCATGTGTGGAACTTCTGAAAGGAAGAAATCGAATTGGTTTCCGATCTTCTTGGCACGACCTTTGTTTCCGCCAAGTTCTTCAATTTCTGGAGGAGTAATGACGTGAATGCCAGCATCACGGGCACGGGTTGCTGCTTCACCAGCAGCGAACATAGCGATTCGAACATCCCGTCCACGGCCAGAAGGAAGACGAACTTCTTCCTTGATACGGTTAGTTGGGTTCTTCAAATCGACATCCTTGATAGTAAATTGGATGTCCATTGATTCAACGAATTTACGCTCTGGAGCGTTTTCGATGGCTTCTTTGATGGCATTGTTGATGTTTTCTTCCATAGTATCTCACCTCTGCAGTCGACGAGGCTTTCACCTCTCCTGCGGTTCGTGATTTGTTCAGTTAAATCGCTCGTCCCATTCTCCTTTGCTAATGATTTCGAGGGCTTCAACTGCCCAATGACCGTCGATTTTGACACGCATGGAGACACAAGTTCCGATGATCTCTCGGGTTTGTGCCTTCAGGTCAGCTCCAGTCAAGTGGCCGAGACCTGCTTTCTCTCGAGCAACTTCCATTGCTTTTTCGAGAGGCAAATCTTCGACAGCGGCGTCGAGACTACCATTGCACTTTTGGACTCCGAGGGCTTTGATT
Organism: Candidatus Poseidoniaceae archaeon; assembly: GCA_049623485.1. Taxonomy (GTDB): domain Archaea; phylum Thermoplasmatota; class Poseidoniia; order Poseidoniales; family Poseidoniaceae; genus MGIIa-L2. The sequence goes on along the minus strand of JBMZTB010000004.1, from coordinate 31,698 downwards.
ATCAGCTTCGAGGTCCATGGCTTTGGCATACTTACAACTCCTTCCTTACGAACGTAGGCAACCTAGCGACCAAACTCCCCTATTTAATCGCGCCGCGTCAGATTTCAGTAGGGGAATGGTAGATTTTCTTGCTGCTTTGTGTCAAAACGACGTACCACTTCTATTAATATGTAAACTGATTTGGCAAGGTTATGACCCCCATGTCCCGAATCGCGAGTGTGCTCGTTGTCGCCATGCTCATTTCGATGATACCACCTATTAATGCGAATTCCTCTGGTAAAATTGGCGCCAGTAGCGGAGGTTGTAACTGTCACAACACTGACGCAATGATTGTACCATCTATGACCGGATTGCCTTCATCCTACAGCCCAGGCGCTACCTACACTCTCACATGGTCGTCAAGTAGTATGTCAACGACTGGACAGGGCGGGTTTAACCTGGATGCGTCTGCTGGTACATGGTCGAATCTTGGTTCGCTGGTTAAATCGGTCAACGGTGAACTCACCCACAGCAATGATGGAGCACGTTCTTGGAGCGCCGACTGGACTGCGCCTTCAATAGGAACAGGTGATGTTACATTCACTCTCGCTGTGTTGTTTGCCAACGCAAACTCTCAGAATTCAGGCGACAATTGGGGTACAAATCAATTCGCTGTCCCGGAAGGTGCTCCTCCACCAAATACCCCACCAACCGTTTCGAATGTCGCTTTAACACCTAACGGTGATGTTACAACTGCACAGTCGTTTACCGTTAGCTACACATTTTCTGATAACGATGGTGATCAAGAAGGGCCATCTCAAATCCGATGGTTTGTTGACGGAAATCCTGCCCCTGCTCATAATGATGTAAAGACAATTACCGGTTCCTCCACTTCTATCGGAGAGGTTTGGACCGTAGAAGTTACGCCTCATGACGGTACGGAACTTGGCCCAATAGCACAGTGCCCAGATTCTGCAACAATCGTCGATGCTGATTCAGATAACGATGGCACTCCAGATGGACAAGATGCATTCCCGAACGATCCAACTGAAACCGCAGATTCTGATAACGACGGTACTGGAGACAATGCTGATGCATTCCCGAACGATCCAACTGAAACTGCAGATACTGACAGTGATGGGACTGGAGACAATGCTGATGCATTCCCGAACGACCCAACCGAAATTGCAGACACTGACAGTGATGGGACTGGAGACAATGCCGATGCATTCCCGAACGATCCAACTGAAACTGCAGACAGTGACAGCGACGGGACCGGAGACAATGCTGATGCATTCCCGAACGATCCAACAGAAACCGCAGATAGTGACAGCGACGGTACTGGAGACAATGCCGATGCATTCCCGAACGATCCAACTGAAACTGCAGATACCGATGGCGATACAGTTGGAGACAACGCTGACGCTTTTCCCAACGACTCTACTGAATCTGTAGACTCTGACGACGATGGTGTTGGAGATAATGGAGACTGGGCTCCAAACGATCCTTCTGAAACTGCAGACACTGATGGTGACAATGTGGGAGATAACGCAGACATGTTCCCTACTGATGCAACTGAATCGAGTGACGCTGACCAAGATATGATTGGAGATAACGCAGACACTGATGATGACAACGATGGTTTGTTAGATACTGAAGAGGCAACGATTGGTACAGACCCATTCGATGAAGACACTGATGGTGATGAAGTCAACGATAAGGAAGACGCATTGCCACTCGATGCCAGTGAAACTCTCGACTTTGATCAGGATGGAACTGGAGACAATGCAGATACTGATGACGATAACGATGGACTTAGCGATATGGATGAACTGACCATGGGCACAGATCGATTCGATACAGATTCTGATGATGACGGTGTGATGGATGGTTCTGATGCCTTCCCATTAGATGCATCTGAAACAACGGATTCAGATAGCGATGGTGTCGGCGACAATACTGATGCGTTCCCGAACGATGCAAACGAAACACTCGATACCGATGCAGATGGTGTTGGGAACAATGCTGATGCGTTCCCAGATGATCCAGATGAAACAATGGATAGTGATGGCGATGGCGTTGGTGACAATGAACAGAAGGCTCAGGAAGAGGAAGATGCTGCTCAAATGCAGTTGATGATCATCATCGGCGTTGGACTCGTCATCGTTGTTCTTGGAGCAGTCCTCTTCATGCGAAGAAAGGGTGGTGAAGAACCTGCACCAAAGGAAGCAGTTTCATTGCCAGCAGTCGAGCCACTCGCGTCCTCTCAACCATTGTACCCTACTCAAAACCCTCAACCAGTTCAGCCTGTTGTTGCAGAACCAACTGTTGAGAACCAATGGACTGACGAAGCAGGTCACACCTGGCGAGTAATGAGCGATGGTTCGAATCTGTGGTGGAACGGAAACGATTGGCAAAAAGTGTAATCTTCCCTGAGAACATCTAAAAAACTCCTTCACGAGGAGGAGACATGGCCATTATACAACTTAAGGGACTGAGTCGTCATTACGGTGAAGATGAAACACTTGTCAAGGCATTGGATGATGTGTCGATCAGTATTGAACAAGGAGAGATTGTTGCCCTACTTGGTCCATCGGGATCTGGAAAGACCACGCTGCTTAACACGATTGCAGCTCTTGATGTTCCGACGGATGGAACTTACCACTTCGATGAGGAAGAAGTTCCGCTTGGACACGTTGAGAGAATGACAACATTTCGAAGAGACAATATAGGATACATCTTCCAATTTTTCAATCTTTTAGGAGATCTAACCGCACTTGAAAATGTCCTTCTCGTTCAAGATCTATCAGGTTCAAGAGATAAGAAAAAGGCTCTTAGTTTACTTGAAGCGGTTGGCCTAGAAGGTCTTGAAAACAGATTCCCTTCTCAGATGTCAGGTGGGCAACGACAACGTGTTGCAATTGCTCGAGCACTTGCCAAAAGTCCTCGAGTGATTCTAGGAGATGAATTAACAGGCAATCTCGATTCTGAAACTTCGACAATGGTTATGGAAGCCCTGATTAAGACTTGTAGGAAAGAAAAGATGACGACTATTTTCGTCACACATGATCAGTCATTAACTCGGTTTGCTACTCGGATTATTCGACTCGATAGTGGAAAGGTTGTCGATGATGAGCAGGGTGGATTGAAGAGCATCGTCAACACAACAAAGTTCGTTGCAGAATCAGTTGTGGAAGAAGCCGTTGGTGGTGCAAAGAAAATTGGTTCTAAAATAAAGGACATTGCAAAATCAATCGTGGAGTGATTGCGTGAATACCCTGCTGCTTCGTCGTTTATCACGCAGTTTAATGCGTACAAAATTGAGAGTATTGACAGTTGTTTTGCTCATCACATTATCAGTCTATGCAGGGATTGTCTTTTCCGAGCATTCCCGAAATGCAGACAAAGTTTACGATGATTTTTATGATGAAACAAACTTCTCAGACTTGATCGTAACAACCTATGAAATAGATACACGCGATAATCTCTCAGCAATATGTGAATCCTTTGAAAACGAGGCCTGTGAGACAAGTCTTGTCCTCTCTGGTCAAGCAAATAGGATGGTTGAATCAACTGAACCAGAATGGATAATTTCGACATTCTATGGACTTGAAAATGGTACTGTCAATTCAATTTGGGCCATCGAAGGATCGATTGAACCGGGCGTTGGTGAAATTGTCATCGATGCTCATTATGCTCAAGATAAAGACATCGAAATGGAGATTGGAGATTCTATTGAAATTATTGTCGGAGAAGGTGGCTCACAAACGCTTGAGGTTGTTGGATTCGCAAACAGTCCACTCGAACTCTTTTATGCTGAACCTGGTTCAATACTGCCTCAAACATCAACCTTCGTTGTCGGTTATTTAGATGTGGAATATCTTGCAACCATATCCGGTAACGCCCCAGATGCTCGAAACACACTGGGCATTGACCTCAAAGGAACACCGCAATTCGATTTATCTGATACTGATAAAAATGAAGGTGAAGCACTTCAAGTGTTGAAAGATGAAATCTCATTGTTCATGACTGAAGCAGAAACCAACGGCACTGTTGCTGATCGTGGTGAATTGAGTGCAGAACTTCTTCGATTGGATAAAGAAGGAATAGAAAATTCAACGCCGTTTATTTTGGGAGTTCTTCTCTTCATCAGCGGACTCGTCATTGCCGTATCTCTTGATCGATTGATCCGAACACAAGCTCGTGAAATTGCTGTGCTAAGAACAATAGGAGCCTCAACAAAAGACATCATGTTTGGATATCTTTTGATTCCTCTCGTACTGGGAATTCCGGGAGTTCTCATAGGAGTTCTACTCGGAGTATCGTCAATTGGTTCTGAAGCATTCACAGCCTTTTACTTCTCTTTCCTTGGAATTCCTGTGGTGGAAACACATCATTACTCAGACATCATCCTAACCATCAGTTTCTCTGCACTTGGAATTATTTTCCTCTTTGGAATTCGCCCTGCTTGGAAGGCCGCAAAATTGCAACCCTTGGAAATCCTAGGGCAAGGAACACAACGTACACCAAACAAGATCATCTCTTCTCTCACCTCAAAGCTCCCTCCTGGAATCGGTTTGGGACTTCGTTCAACCTTCAGAAAACCAGCACGTCTCGTCGTTACCCTTCTCGCTCTTTCCATGGCAATGGTAATTCTTGGTGGAACGATGATGTTCATCTCAGGTTTTACAGGCGCATTCAATGAGGCAGTAGACGAACAAGAAAATTGGGAATACCAAATTGCGGCCTATCCCTCAAGCATCGACAACATCACTCAATGGGCACAGAATGAGACTCTTTCGTTCGAACTCACGTTAACAAGTCAAGCAACATTATTTGGTTCAAATAAGATTTTGTCCCTCAAGGGATACGATGTTCTTACAGAAAGTGATGATGCAATGCATCGATTTAATCTCCTTGAAGGTCGGATTCCTGTACAAGGACAATTCGTACCAGAAGTGATTCTGGATGAAGGATCTGCTGAACTTGAATCTTATTCTATTGGAGATACGATGACCATCGATTTTGAGGGAGAGGAACATGATCTCAAGGTTGTAGGGATTGCTCGAGAACTTACTCGTTCAGTTTATTTCCATCGAGCAGATCTTTCGCAGATTGTTGATGATGAAGCAAATGGAGCATTGGTTGTTCTTTCACAACAGGGTAACATCGAAGACGTTCGATTCTCAACGATTTCAATCATTGAAAAGGACGCTATGGTCGAAGGATTCAATGAACTGATCGAACAACAAAAGAATGCAATGCAGGCTGTATATGTTCTCGGTGGGATCATGGCGATTGCAATTTTGTTCAATACACTCTTGATCAATCTCAGTGAACGAGATTCAGAACTTGCAACCTTGAGAGTCTTAGGCGCAAGCCGGACACGATTGGCAGTGATTCTTACAGTCGAGCATACGTTCATTGGATTGGTCGGTGGAATTGCTGGAGCGCTGGCAAGCATTGCATATTATGCGGGAATGTCCAATGCTTTCTCAACATGGGCTTTCCATATCCCTGTGATCATCGATTCGATAGTCTTCTTGCAAATCATAGGCTTCGTCCTTGTTGCGGCATTATTGACGACTCCTGTAGGCATCTTACGAATTGGGAGAATGAATTTACTCGAAGTTGTTGCAAGACATGAACGATAATAACGTTTGAAAACGGTTTCTTGCAGGGTGAATCATGCTCAATAATGTGTTCCGAAGATTAACGGTGACGGTGATTATTGCAATCATCTTTCTGGCCTTCTTCAATACGACGGACACAAACTGGCAACGTGTCAATGTCGAAACTTTTGAACAATCAATCATGGACAATCCAGACGCACTTCTTCTCGATGTACGAACCACGGCAGAATGGGAACAAGATGGTCATTTAGAAAATGCAGTTCTCATCCCACACTCCGACTTAGACGATCGCTCGGATGAATTGCCTGGAGATAAGGAAGAGCTAATTCTCTTGTATTGTAGAAGTGGGAATCGTTCACAAGACGCGGCTCAGACACTTCTCGATTTAGGTTATACCAATATCATCGAACTTGCATCAGGCATCAACGGTTGGAAAGATGCAGACAAACCTGTTCTGTATGGTGAGTGAAGTTTAGCCGTTCACAATGAGGCTGCGAGGGCAACAACTGCATCATAATCTGGCTCAACGCCAGGATTTTCAGCAACCCAACGATGTTGGACAACACCGTTCTTGTCGATAACGATGACAACTCTGTTGGCACACACGTAGCCTTCAATTCCTCCGAGGCCAACAAATGCAGCATCATATGCTTTCACAACATCTCGATCAAGGTCAGAGAGGAGTGTAAAATCAAGGTTGTACTTTCGAGCGAACTCAGCGTTTGCCCAAGGAGAGTCTACACTGATTCCCAGAACGGTTGCATCAGAACTGTTGAGGTTGTCGAGATTGTCTTGAAAAGCGCACATCTCTTTGTCACAAACACCAGTGAACGCACCCGGATAGAATGCGAGAATGACTGTTTTTCCAGCGTAGTCAGAAAGACTGACATCAGACTTCTGGGTGTTCTTCAGGGTGAAGGCGGGCGCGGTATCTCCAATATTGACCATATGAAGGCCAATAATATCCGACGTATATCCGTTTCGTAGTTCAAGCAAGGTCAAAACGATCAGCGTTCATGACTTTGTTCCATGCTGCGATGAAATCGTTGACGAACTTGTCGTTGTTGTCATCTTGAGCATAGACTTCAGCAATTGCTCGAAGTTGAGAGTTGCTTCCGAAGACGAGGTCGTATCGAGTTGCTCTGCGAACTAATTCACCAGTTGAACGGTCGTGTGCTTCGTAGGAATTGCTTCCAGTCGCTTTCCATTGAACATTCATGTCCATGAGTGTGGTGAAGAATTCATTGGAGAGATCGGTGTTGTCACCAAAGATTCCACGGTCATCAGAACTCACTCCCATTGAACGCAGACCTCCGACGAGAACTGTCATCTCTGGAGCGGATAGTCCGAGTAACTGTGCTTTGTCGAGCATCATTTCTTCTGGACTGACGCTGTAGTTCTTCAACAAGAAGTTACGGAAGCCATCAGAGACTGGTTCCAAGACTGCAAAGGAGTCAGCGTCTGTTTGAGCTGCGCTGGCATCGCCACGACCTGGGGAGAACGGGACGTCCTTTCCAGAGGCCATTTCAATCCCAACGTTGCCTGCAAGAACAATTGTGTCTGCAATACTTGCTCCATGTGCTTCGGCAAGAGGTGTTAGGACAGAAAGAACGTTGGAAAGTTGTTCTGGCTTGTTGGCTGTCCAGTCTTTCTGTGGCGAAAGTCGAATACGAGCACCGTTAGCACCGCCGCGCATGTCAGAGCCACGATAGGTGGATGCACTTGCCCAAGCAGTTTCAACCATCTCTGTAACAGATAATCCACTGGACTTGATCGCTTGCTTCAATGCAGCAACATCGTAGGAAGTGCTTCCTGAAGGAACCGGGTCTTGCCAAATGAGTTCTTCTGATGGTACATCTGGTCCAAGATAGCGGGACTTAGGCCCCATATCACGGTGCAGAAGTTTGAACCAAGCTCGAGCGAATGCATCAGCGAAAACATCAGGGTTCTCATGGAAATGCTTGGAGATCTTTCGGTATTCTGGATCACGAATCATTGCCATGTCAGCAGTGGTCATCATGGTTGGAACTTTGATTGAAGAATCTTCAGCATCTGGTGCCATGTCTTCAACATCAGGATTTCCTGGAGTCCATTGATTTGCTCCTGCTGGACTCTTAACAAGTGTCCAATCATCTTCGTACTTGAAGAGAAGATCGAAGTAACCGTTGTCCCACTGGATTGGGTTTGCAGTCCATGCACCTTCGATACCACTTGTGATGGTGTCTCGGCCTTTTCCAGATCCGTGAGTGTTTGCCCAACCAAATCCTTGTTCTTCGATTGAGGAACCTTCTGGTTCGGAACCAACTTGACCTGCATCTCCTGCTCCGTGTGCCTTTCCAAAGGTGTGGCCACCAGCGGTAAGTGCAACAGTTTCAGCATCATCCATAGCCATACGTGCAAAGGTTTCCCGAATATCTTGAGCGCTCAAAAGCGGGTCTGGGTTTGAATTAGGTCCTTCAGGATTAACGTAAATGAGTCCCATCTGAACTGCTGCGAGTGGGTTGTCGAGATCTTGACGGGTTTCTCCGTATCGATTGTCTCCAAGCCATTCGTCTTCTGCACCCCAGTAGATGTCTTCTTCTGGATGCCAGATGTCAGGACGACCTCCACCGAATCCGAATGTTGGGCCTCCCATTGATTCAATGGCTACAATTCCAGTCAGAACAAGGAGATCTGCCCAACTGATTTTGTTTCCGTACTTTTGCTTGATCGGCCAAAGGAGACGGCGAGCTTTGTCGAGATTTCCGTTGTCAGGCCAACTGTTTAGAGGAGCAAATCGTTGTGCGCCAGTGCTGGCTCCACCACGCCCGTCACCAATTCGGTATGTTCCTGCAGCGTGCCATGTCATACGGATGAAGAACGGACCATAGTGCCCATAATCTGCTGGCCACCAGTCTTGACTATCCGTCATCAAAGCATGAAGGTCTTCTTTCATTGCAGCATAATCCAAGGAGTTGAAAGCGTCTTTGTAGACGAAGTTCTCTCCCATTGGGTTTGATTTCTTATCATGCTGGTGAAGAATGGCCAAGTTGAGTTGGTTTGGCCACCAATCATTGTTCTTCATTCCAGTGCTTGGCGCGCTGATTGCGCCATGCATTACTGGACATTTTGCATCTGAATTATTTGTACCCATACCTTCCATTTTTCGGCCTCGGTTTCCCTAGTTAAATCACTTATATGAACATGTACTTAAGCGCATTCTAGAACAACATTTACAATACTGTAAACTATATCATCAAAATGTTATCTTAATTCGAGAAAAAGGCCTATTTTCGTCGATAAGAACACTCCAAAAAGTCAAATGAAAATAAAATCATTACGAGATTTATTTATCAACGAAGCATTCCTGGGAAGTTCATGAACCGACGTACATCCCAGAATCAACGCAAAGTTCGAGTTTCCAATATTTTCCGTCGTAAGCCAAAGAAGAAGGTTGTAGAACAACCAAAAGAAGAGGTTGCTGATGCCTCTTGTCAAACTCACGGCTGCGGTTGCGGCAACTGATTATTTGGCAACAAGCGATTGGTCTCATCTGGATCGACCATCACCGCTACGAGAATGACGAATGTCTCAAGCAATCCTGCAAGGAGAAACAACGTAGGATAATCGAATCGGGTCGCAAATGGATCCGTTAGTTGATAGCCGATAATTGCTGAAAGATTCATCATAGCCATGTACCCTGTAAACTGGGTGCCTCCAACCTTCCCCCACGTTACTTTCATCATCAGCGAGTACGTGTTGATTGCCACCATAGCCCAAGCGATTGTATGGAGGCACCATATTGACATCATGAACAACTCACTCCCCCATAATGGTTCAGTTAAGCCCCATATCAAATTTAGAATGGCGGCTGCAAGTGCAGAATAGATGATGATGAGTTTTCCTCCAAATCGTTTTCCTAACTGTCCTCCAATCATGTAACCTATCATTGTGACTACCAAAATTAGTCCACCTTTTGTGGCATTGAATTGTTCTTCAGACCATCCTAATTCTCGAACAAACAAAAGTGGTAAAACTGGAATTAGGAAGAAGGAAAGAGACATAACAAGACTGAGCCCAATTCCCAACTGTGCTGAGCGCAGTGAAAAGGCGGTTTTCACATCGGAAAAGATATCCTTGATATCTCTCTTTTCTTCAATCTCTTCCCGTAGTTGCACATCCGGATCTTCGCTCCACGGGAATCGTTTCTCCCCAGGCCGTTCTGTCATAAACAACGGTACAAGCATAATGATGACAAGGATCGGAATTTGCAGGAATATAGCTCCTTTTATCCCTACAAAGCCAATAATTGTCCCTAATCCTGCGCCTCCAATGATGCCTCCAACCGCTTTTGCCGTGAACATGTAACTGTTGACCTTTTCAAGTTCATGGGGCTTGAGTACATCGACTGCGAGAGCATCTGTACTTACGTCTTGAAGAGATGTGAAGATATTGTAAATCAAAAACATCGTTGCGATAACTTTCAAATTACTCGTTGGGTCAGGAATGAAAAGCATTGCAGAAAGAGAGATGATCATTCCAAGTTGGGCTATGAGCACCCACGGTCTTCTCCTTCCCATTTTTGGATATTGGAATCGGTCAATGACTGGCCCCCAAAGGAATTTCAGTGACCATGGGAGCGTCCCCAGCGTAAGCAGTAACGCTAATTCTCCAGCACCTACGCCTTCACCAGCAAGGAAGGTAACGAATGTGACAGTGATGAAGCCCCAGGGAATTCCTTGGGCCACGTACAGAGCACACAATGTTAGCACTCGTGCGCTGTAACTATCTTCCAAGGTTTTTCCTTCGGATAATTCTTCAACATATTCGATTTCTTCAGATTCTTCTTCAAGAACAACTCCTAATTGGAAACGTTCGCTTCTCATCGTAATGAAGCCAACAAACAAGATGATTCCAATGAACCAAGGTGAAAACAATAGAATCGAGATTTCCCCTTCACCCACAGAGAGTGCTGTTGCTTCGCTGTCATCGACTGGTTGGTTTGGATTCAGTGCACCGGGGTCTGAGGCATTTAGAATGGGGAATTGTCCCTCTACAGTCAAACTGGCAGTGTTGTCCGAGTAATACATTCGGAATTTTGGATCACATCCTGCTATGAGTTTGGCCGGATCGAGACATTCGAGTGTTGTTGGCCCAGGTTTGTTGAATTGGACCTGTAAGACAGGAAGAGTTCCTTCTTCCCAATAGGACATATTCTCAGTTATTTGGATATTCCAGTTTATTTGCTCATCTTCGTAAGTTGGGATAACAAATTCCTTTTGAGCGAGAACTTCTGAATCCTTTAGAAAAGAAAGAACAAGATCGTCTCCACTATTCTCTGTTGATTGTATGAAAAAACCGAGACTCAAAGCAATACTGCCTTCAGGATCAAGAAACAATTCTTCTGATAGAGGGTTGCTCAACGAGCAGGAAAAATCGATGTTTTCTGTCTCATCAAATTCACCAAACCCAACATCTGTTGTTTCATCTGAAGAAAAATGAGTGAAGCAATTCCCGTTTGCAAGAGATGCATCTCCCCAGAGATACATTGTGTCATTTTCAGGAGTTGGTTGGGTGGCGTCTACGACCTGTCCAGACGCACTGGAGACGAACAGGCTTGTGAGCAAAAGGAAACAAAACACAACACAAATCACACGATTTTTGTTTTGAATTAAGATGCCCCCTTGGGTTTCCCTTCCGTTCGTAGTATGAATACCTTCACTGGTGTTGCACCGGGATACATCTTTGAATTTATTCTTCTTCTTTGGAGAGAGGGTTTTTTGAAACGAGATGCTGTAAATTGATCATCATCAAACTCGAAATCAGAGCAAGTGGTATCAAAAAGCCGACAAAAACACTCTCCTTAAGCCACGGAGGGGATGGAATTTCTACATCTCTCCACCACCGATAATCTGGGTTTTCTCCACCGAGCACAAACGATTCTCCAATGTACGGAGTTGAAACTGTTTGATTCAAGAGTTCGCCTGCAGCGGTAACACGTTCAAGAGGAGCGTCCCATTTGTGGAGAGCGAGAACATATTTGGTGTTATGAATTGGAAGGATGGTTGATGCATTGAGGTCAATTGATGCTTGAACAGATTGTTCGGGAAACATGTGGATGCTTGACCACGCCTCGTTGTATTGTCCAGCTTCGATGATAGCAATATCGAATGGACCGTACTTATCGCCAATCTCTACATATTCCTCTGAATAGCCACTGTCTCCACTGAAGAATATCTTATGGCCATTGAAATCCAAAACCCAAGATCCCCATAGTGTGTTGTCACCTGAAAGTCCACGACCGCTGAAATGTTGCGATGGTGTAAGTGCAATGAAGAATTCAGAAGTTACATTGTACTCATCGTACCAGTCGAATTCAATGACATTCTCTGATGGAATGTCCCATGTTGTCAAATGAGATTTAACACCGAGTGGTACGAAGAACTCTGCTCCTGTAAGAGATTGAATTGTCCCCATGTCCAGATGATCATAGTGATCGTGTGAAATGAATACATAATCAACTTGAGGTAAATCTTCGATGCCATATGTGTGCTGATATGCAAAAGGGGAAGGACCGAAAATAAGAGGATCCAGTTCCCCATCACCAAGGATGGGGTCCATCAGAATCGTTGTGTTATGCGACTGAATGAGAATGGTTGAATGTCCAAACCAAGTAATGCTCACATCCGATTCGTTCAAAGACATATTTTGGAACTTTTTTGTTGGTAAAACAACATTTGGATCACGGTCATCATCACCGACCATGTAGTCCAAAAGTGTACCAAAAAAGGAGCCGGTTGAAACACTTGTTTCGTTTAAATTATTGAATTTCCCATCATAATAATTTGGCGAATCATACGATCCAGGATCGCCTCCCACTTGCGGTGAAAGGTTGAGGAAAGCAGTTGCTGAAAGAAGGATTATGATGACAAAAAACAGAACCATTGTGGAAAATATTTTTGCCTTCCGTTTGAAACTTGGAACCGATACATCCACTTCTTTTTTCGTAAACACTGAAGTTCTACACAACAGATTGATGCTTCCTCGAATGAGAAGAATCAACACAATGAAGAAATTTACAGATTGTAAATTATTACGATAGAACCACAACATTAGGGCGAGGAGTAGGAGAACCTTTCCTGATGACTTTATTTTTTTATGATGTTCATCAAGCGTCATGCCTTCACCTAGTCAGTCTCGTTAAAGATTCAAGTGAAGATCAAACGATTCGGTCGATAACACGTACGTGGTCACCACGCATGTTGAGAGTCATTGGAATCGGTTGTTCGTAGAGTTCCATGCTGACTTCTTCCTTTGTTTCTGAAACGCTTGTTACACGAGCCTTTTCGCCCTTGAACGCACCAGAAACAATTTCGACAATGCAACCAACTTCGATTCCAGCGGTTACAGCCTTTGGTTCCAAGTATGGCAAGATATCCAACAACGGAGCTTCACCAGGAAGAACGGTCTTAGCGTTCTTGAGAGGTGTTTGAGTAATTCCTCTTCGAGCACTTGGATCTCGACCGCCAGAGCGACCAATCAACTTCTCAACGTGGTGAAGTGCACTTGATTCGACAAAGAGGTATCCTCGCATGTTGTTTGGATGAAGAACAGAGAAAATTTCTCCTTGTAAGGAAGTCAGTGAACCGCTTCCGTGCAGACGAGCATACATTTCGTCTGCAACACGTTGTTCAGAACCAATCGCTGTTTTGACGATGTAGAGGAAAGAGCCGACAGATCCGTACATTTCACGGAACAATTTCTCAGAACCTTCCATTTCGCTCATGTTTGAGAAGACACAATTGTATTCAAGCAACTTACCAGGATCGATCCATTCGTGAGAAACGTAACGTCCTGTTGGCGTTACTTCCTCGGAACTCGTTGCGACAAGAATAGGCATGACATCAACGAGTGAACGACCCATGTCAATGCCACGTTCAGGTCCTGTTCCAATATAGTCGAGAGATTCAAGAGGAAGTCCAGTTGCTTCAGTTACACGTGCCAGAACTTCTTCTGGAGTATCTCCAACGCCCCAAACACCATCCCAAAGACCAGGGAAATCATTGTCGTCCTTACTTCTGTTAAGCAGCAACAACTTTTCTTCAAATCGTACAAAAACAATAAACGCTTCAGTCATCAATAATCACCAACTAATCCTCAGATTCCGAATACATCGTGAATCAACCAAGGAAGGAAATTGTCCATAAGGACGAGTAAAATAAATCCGATAGCTCCAAGAACGAACAGACCAATACCGCAGATGATGCTGGTTTGCTTGAATTCCTGTGGCGTCGGCTTTCTCGCCATTCGAATAATTCGGGCCCAAGAGCCACGGGAAATCTTACGGAACTGGGCTTCTATCCAGTCTTGACGGTCCTGAACAGCATCCTCGAATGTGCGTGAATCATTTTTTTTATCCGACATGGTACAACCTCGTGCTTTCCTACCGACCCAACCCCCTATTATAACCGCTTCCACGCGAATAGGTTTTCAAAACGAAGCAATATTCGGCAAGAGTTGATGAGGGGTGAACGGATGCATAGCCTTGTATGGCTTCGCCTGACCCTTATGCTACTCTAGGCGTTTCTCGCAACGCTTCGGATGCTGAGATTAAACGAGCATTTCGAAAACTTGCTCGTAAACACCATCCAGATCGGAATCCAAATGATGCCGCTGCTGAAGCCAAATTCAAAGAAGTTCAAGCCGCATATGAGATGATTGGAGATGCTTCAAAACGTCAAGAATACGAGCAAAAAAAGCGCATGGAAAACATGTTTGGTGGAGGCGGTGGACGCTCTCCTTTCGGTGGAGGCATGGGCGGCGGGTTCGAAGATATGATCGGGCAAATGTTTGGCGGTGGACAGCAGCAAAATCCATTCCAACAACGTCAACGACGGCCTCAAGCAAGACCAAAAGGTAGCGATATTCATGTTTCTGTCGATGTGGAGATGGAACAAGCGATCACGGGTGGAGAAATCACCTTTCAAGCACAACGCATCAAGGTTGGAAGTGGAAACGTTGCCTCAAAGACCACCCAGAATTTCAAAATCAGAATTGACCCTGGCGTCAAACACGGAACGTCCAAGCGCCTGAAAGGTCAAGGGAACGAGCATCCACAAGGAACTGCAGGCGATCTCCATGTTACGTTCCGAATCGATGCTGGAGAAGGAAGGCATTGGGAAAACGGAATCCTCATTCAACAAGTATCCATCCCCTACTCAACAATGATGCTTGGAGGTAAGGTCAAAGTGAATCTACCCTCTGGAAAAAGTGGGCTTCTAAGTGTGGCTGGAAACAGTCAACCAGGAGACAGAAGACGAATGGCAAAAGCAGGCTATCTCCAAGGAGATTTAGACCTTGAATTTATTCTCGATGAACATGAAGAATTAACGCCGGAACAAATTGAAATCCTCGAGAAACTCAAGGATGTGGGGCTGTAATTTTATGTCAAAACACAACAAAAAGAACAGTCCTCGTGGCCCCGATGACGAACGGTTTTGGAGACGTTTCACTTCCCTCCTTCGGGAAGATGTTCTTTGGGAAAAGGATTGGTCCCTCGACGAAATAGTTGATTTCATTCTCCAGCATGAAAACCGCCCTCCTTCACGAGAAGATGACAAATCCTATCGGAAACGATTGATGGATGATGTTGCGAAAATAATTACTTCAAGTCGGAGCAATTCCACACATTTCACATGGCAAGGAAACAATTCAGTTCGACCTCGTTCACGTGAGGATATCCTCGAAATAAACGAAGCCGTTTCGCGCTGGTCATCTCAAATCGCTCGACTTGAAAGAGGGGAAGAAGAGTGGGACGAAGATGACCGACAGACCTTCTCCCTCCTCATAGCAACATGGGAAGCAATGCTTACTGGGACCTCTTTGCCTGAAGGATGTTCAATTCACGAAGACACTGGAATGAAATGGAAATCGTTCAATCTCGAACTCGAAATCAAACGTCTTGCTGCACGTAAATCTGGGTTGAGGTTTCCAGAATTTGAACCTGCAATGGCGTGGATGTTGGTTCAACATAAACACTGGAATTTACTCGAACTACTCGAGCACAGGCTTGCGTGGCGAAGGAAGAACAATCTCAATCCGTTCCCATCTTCCTATGATTCATCCCTAGAAGCATGGGCAGAGACATTGCCTGATGTCGATGCTGAGGCTGAAATTGACAAAGGTCGAGTCGATCTGCGTCACCTCGAATTTGTAACAATCGACCCTCCCGATGCAAAGGATTTTGATGATGCGATTTGTTTTGAAAAGAGCGAACATGGCTCAACATTGTGGGTTGCAATAGCGGATGTAGCTCATTACGTCACCACTGATTCTCGCCTCGACACGACTGCTCAAGCAAGAGCGACATCCGTCTATTTGCCTCATGGTGTTCTTCCAATGCTTCCGTTCAGGCTAGCTGATGATTTGTGCTCACTTCGGGCAAATGTCCCTCGATTAGCGATGGTTATCGAAATGAAGCTCGATGAAAGCATGGCCATTATCGAATCAAGAGCGCATGAGGCGGTCATCGATGTCAAGCAAAATCTTGCGTATGAAGATACACTTGAGGATTCAAGATGGGATGAATTGTTTACACTTGCTGAGCACTGGCAAAAGGATGAACTTCGATTGAACGTTCAGCAAGGAGAACAGCGCCCGCGTATTCAGGAAGATGGATCGGTTCGAATCGATGTTAAATGGCCAAATAAGGCAACAAAGATGATTGAAACATTCATGGTTAAGACCAACAATATTGTTGGTGAGATGCTTGGTTCCAAAGGTGCATTACTTCCTTGGCGTTGCCATCCATCGCCAGATTCTATCGATGTTCAAGATCTCAATGAACAACTCAAAGCCCTACAAATTGGCATCACATTGCCAGAACCTCGAACAAAATCAAAAGGGCAAAATGAGACTGATGAATTAGCAAGTCTTCTCGGTTCTTGGGCAGGGAATAGTATTGATTTGAGTGGCTTAGAATCCTCCAGTGAGGTGAAGAAGGACGTACCTGATTATCTCAAAGAAGTTACAGATCAAGATGCAAGGGATGAGATGCTCGATGGATTGAGACAAGCGCAAGAGAAAGCCGTTTCACTTAGTGCTTCTTTGAGACGAGTCGTTGATCAGGGGCTCTTCCAATTGATGAATCGTGCTCGCTATGATGTGGAGAACATAGGACATTTCGGCCTCAATCTCGATGCATATGCTCATTTCACAAGCCCAATACGCAGGTATCCTGATTTAATTGTACATCGACAACTCAAAGCACATTTGCACAATAAGGAATGGGTCTACAGTGAAGAAGAATTGTCATCATTAAGCGAACACTGTTCATCTCAGGGCAGAATGGCTCAAGTGCTCGAGTGGGAACTTGTGGCTGTTGCGCTAAATTGGCATCTTCGTCTTTCAGAACATCAACAATGGAATGCTCGAGTTGTTGGCTTGAGAACACCTTGGATCTTCCTTGATCTCAAAGATGATGGTTCCATGCACGGGCGAATGCATCTCAAACAATTATCCAAGAAAAAGAATTTGTTCATTGATGAACACGGCCTCAAGCTCTTAGAAGAAGGTCGGGATGGACATAGCGAACATGCTTTGCTCGAACTTGGACAACTCTTCCCATGCCGAATCCGAGGACTCGATCTTTGGTCTGGCCGTCTGGATCTATCACCTGTCTAGCATCAATGCTAATTATGAGCAAGCAATGACCGAAACAAGGAGGAAGCGGTATGGCTGAAACGGTACTTCGGGTAAAGGGCATGTCATGTTCTTCTTGCGTTGCCTCAGTGGAATCGGTTGTTTCTAAAGTTCCTGGTGTCGAATCGGTTCGTGTTAATCTAGCCTTGGAGAAAGCAAGCATCACTTGGAGTACGGATAAGATTGACATTAATGGAGTTGTAAATGCTGTTGAGAATAAGGGATTCCAAGCAGAAAAAATCTCAACACCAGAAACCATCCGCGCAGAAGCAGTTCAATCAGCACGTAAGCAGGGGCAACTTGCAGGTTTTGCGCTTCTGTTGTCAATTCCGACCCTCATCGTGAGTATGTTCGTTTCGGATTTAGGAGCAACTGGTTCAATAGATACACGATTTCTCTTGGCTTTCTTGCTTGCAACACCTGTGTATGTTTTCTCAGGAATGCAGTTCCACAAAGGAGCCTGGAAGGCTATCTTAACTGGACGAGCAAATATGGACGTATTGGTTCACTTGGGCACCACAACAGCCATGATTTGGTCTATGTTGGTTACATTCGAACCGTTTTTTACGTTCCTTCCAAGTATTTTCTCTACGACTGAGCACGTTTTCTATGATGGAGCAGCACTGATTATTGCGTTTATTTTAGTTGGAAACTTCCTTGAAAGTAGAGCAAAATTACAAGCGACAGATTCAGTCTATTCACTGATGAATCTTCAACCTAAAACTGCTCTTGTTTTGGGTGAAGATGGGACAACAGAGCGACAACCTGTAGAAGATATTCTATCGGGAACAAACGTCTTAGTTCGAGTGGGTCAAACAATCCCATTGGATGGAATTGTCCTCGAAGGTTCTGCATTGGTCGATACATCGATGATGACTGGCGAAACGTATCCTGTGCGATGCAAAGAAGGGGATGAGGTCATAGGAGGAACCATTGTTCTAGATTCACCGTTAACTCTTCAGACCACTCAACCTTTCCATTCGACCATTCTCTCAAGGGTCATCTCAATGGTTGACGAAGCTCAAATGGGCAAAGCTCCTGTTCAGAGATTGGTCGATAAAATCTCTTCAGTCTTCGTACCTATCGTTCTCTTTTGTGCCCTCGCTTCAGCGATATTCTGGATGCTGTCTTCAGGACATGGAGATCGAACTGGAGGAGAAGTGGCAATACTCGCACTCGTATCGACATTGGTTATTGCTTGTCCTTGTGCCTTAGGATTAGCAACACCGACCGCACTCATGGTCGGAACTGGAATTGGTGCTCGCTATGGACTGCTCATCAAAGGCATTGAAGCACTCGAACGTTCGCATGCAACAACAACCCTCGTGGTTGACAAGACTGGAACATTAACAACTGGCAAACCGAAAGTATCTCACATTGAAATTGTCGATGGTGAAATTCGAGAAATTCTTGGCATAGCCGCTTCACTTGAACATGCCTCAACACATCCTATGGCTGAAGCGATTCTTGCATCATGGTCAAATGTAACCAAGGAGAGACCCGAAGTTCATGATATCGAAAGCATGGGTGGCATGGGTCTTGTTGGACGGCTTGATGATCAAGTCGTTGCAATCGGAAATGAACCACTCATGACACATGTTAGCGTTGATCTAAGCACGCATCAGGACGCAATCCAAACTGCCGCAAAAAAAGGCTCTACACTCGCTTTTGTATCAAAAGGAACGCAATTACTTGGCTGGATTGAAACAACAGACCGCCTCCGAGAATCAACTGTTTCAGCAATTAAATTTGCTCAACAATCAAATCTTGAAGTCATTATGCTCACAGGAGATCGTGATGAAACTGCGCAACAAATTGCAAAGGAGTGCGGCATTACAACTGTTGTATCCAATGTGCGCCCAGATGAAAAAGCAGACTATATTTCAAAATTGCAAAAAGATGGTGCATGTGTCGCAATGGTCGGGGATGGAATCAACGATGCCGCTGCTTTAGCCACAGCGGATGTTGGTATTGCCATGGGCGCTGGAAGCGATATTGCTCTCGATTCAGCAGATATTGTATTGATTCGAAATGATCTTCTCGATGCTGTTTCAGCCCTAGAACTCGGTCAAGTTACAATGCGAAAAATTCGAAGCAATCTAGGATGGGCATTTGTCTACAATTTGATAGGAATCCCTCTTGCTATGGGTCTGCTCCTGCCTTGGACTGGTTGGCTCTTGCCTCCTGCATTTGCGGCTGCAGCAATGTCCCTTTCTTCACTGAGTGTTGTTGCAAATTCACTTACTCTACGATGGTGGAGACCGCGACTTCCCTCTGCCTGAACAAACAAAATCCCGTCGTATTTGTTGAATCGGCGGTTTCAAATCCATGATTGACCGCCCTCAGTTTGCGCGGGGGTCGCCCAGCTTGGTCAACGGCGGTGGGTTTAGGTCCCATTCCTTATTGGTTCGCAGGTTCGAATCCTGCCCCCCGCACCATACTTCACCGTCAATATTGAGAACTGAATTGTCCAGTCCATATCATGCCTTCCCATCTTGGTGAGCATTGGAATCTTGAACCTGCTCGAATATTTTTGAATCATGGTTCGTTTGGAGCATGTCCTGAATTTGTCATCAAAGAGCAACGTGAATGGCAAAATCAAATGGAATCTGAACCTGTTCGATTCTTTGAAGATGAAATGCCATCGCTTCTGAAGCAATCTCGAGAGGCTCTTGCAGAGTTCCTTTCGTGCTCATCAGAAGATTTGGCTCTTATTCCAAACGCAACGACAGGTGTGAACACCGTGCTTCGTTCTCTTATCTTCTCAGAGGGTGATGAGATTCTCGTTCCTGATCATGCGTATCAGGCATGTCGAAATGCAATTGATTTCGTTGCAAGACGTTGGGGTGCTAGCGTCGTAACAGTGCAGATTCCGTTCCCTATTGATGGGCCTGAAATCGTCATTGATTTGATGATGGAGGCGACAACTGAAAAGACGAAACTGGTCATGATTGATACGGTAACAAGTCCAACTGGATTACGTATGCCATTTGAAGCGTTAACTTCACTGTTTGAAACAAGGGGAATCGAAGTTCTTCTCGATGCTGCTCATGGAATTGGAATGGTCCCTCTCAATTTGGATGAACTTGGAGCGTCATATGTCACCAGTAATTGCCATAAGTGGTTGTGTGCACCCAAGGGGACTGCATTCCTTCATGTTCGTTCAGATAAGCAACACAAAATTCAGCCCCTTACCATAAGCCATGGACATACGTTCCCACTCGGAGATACGACCCGATTCCGACACGAATTTGATTGGACTGGAACCCAAGATGTCTCGGGTTGGTGCACAATTCCCAATGTCATTCACAGAATGGGGGCTATGATGGAAGGTGGATGGCCTGCTATCATGCAACACAATCATGACCTTGCAATCAAAGGCCGTGATTTAATCTGCGACACTTTAGGAATAAATGCGCCTTGTCCTGACTCAATGATCGCCTGTATCTCAACACTGAAACTCCCTGGAGAACCGCTTCCGCTCGAACGTATCCACGAGCCTGATCCATTACATGAGATTCTTTCTCGTAAATACAACATCCAAGTTCCGGTCTGGTCATGGCCTTCTCCAGCTGGAAGATACTTACGAATTTCTGCTCAATTGTACAACACTATCGAAGAATATGAACTCTTAGCAAATGCTCTGAAAATTGAATTAAATTGTGATTGAATTTCATTACCCGAGGCATGAACAGATTGAATAAAGGCGAATGTGAGGGTCAACTATGGCCAAAGGCATTCGAAAGATGCAAGCATCCCTCATGCTTTGTTTGCTTCTCTGTACTGCTTTCTCAGGTTGTTTTGGAGAAGAAAGCGAAGTAGAAATTACGCCTGAACTTTCAGTTTTTGAAGAATCAAATGTTACGTCGCTTCCTCGCGGACAAACCTTCTCACTCGGAGTTCAATCAAACGTTGAATACACCATCCAACGCCCCCCTGGTACGTTCTTTATCGATGAATTTGGAGTATTCCGAGATGCGATGAATATGACATTTGAAGCATCTGTTGAAAGTGTAGAGTTCATGGTTCTAGATACTGAGCATACATCACTTGAATTCATTATTATGGCAGGCGATATTGTTGAAAACAAGACGTTTGATCTTATCGAGAGTGATGAGTTGATGCTTGTTGATGGTCGTAGAGCGTACGAAACAATCGATATGTTGACTTCAGAGTACAACAACAGATGGTGTGCAAGTGCATCCATTCACGAAGGTGGTGCTGGGTACGAGGCTGCTGCGGAAGCTATGGAAGACAAGATGTGGGATATGGGCTTTGATTATGTTGAAGTAACTCGATACGAAGACGACCCTGACCAACTCAATGTTGTGGGTTACAACTGGGGCCGAGTCAATCCTGACGAATACATCGTTATCGGAGGACATTTTGACATCGCTTACGCGTTTACTCCCCCAAGCGGTGGAACCAACGAAGGCGCAAACGACGATACATCAGGCTCTACTGTTTCGCTCGAGATGGCTCAAGCCCTCGCAAAGATGGAGTTTGATCACACTGTTGTTGCGGCTCTCTGGGCGTGCGAAGAAGAAGGGTTACTAGGCTCGTTAGCATACGTTGCACACCTGCCTGAAAACGTCTCTGTTCGAGCCTACATGAACTTCGACATGGTTTCTCTCAACTATCCCATCACACCTTTGACAGAACCAATTCTCGACCCATTGACGGGTGAATTGTTTTCAGCGACGAAGTACGATTGGACCATCAGTATTGCTGGAGCGAGTGATGAGAACATGAATCGAATGTACGACTGGGTTGGCCAAATTATCGATGAGGATCTCGCATACAAACCGACAGAGGGAAATCCAATCACTTGGCAAATTGCTGAATCATGCGCTTCTGACCATTGTTCCTTCTTTTCTGCAGGCTATCCCACATTCAATTTCTTTAGCCCAGGCGGCGACATATCGTTCTGGCAAGAGTGGCACTCTCCTTCAGATACATTGGAATTTATGACCGCTAAAGCAGGGGGACAAGAAGGCATGGAAAGTGGATTCAATAGTCTTGTTTGGTCATCGCTTGATCTCTTCGTACGCGTCGATAATGCAGAAGATTTCCATGGTACTTGGAAAGAATAATCGTTGATTTTGTTTCTTAATTGGAATACATCCATTGATGAAGGATAAGGTTAGGCTAAACCATGGGCAGCAGGTTTTCTAGGGTTGCAGCGAAAATCGTTGCCCACCGAAAACGAGTCCATGTGGCCGTGTTTATTCTGACACTGCTTATGATTCCAGGGGCGCTTACTGCTTTACAGCCAATCGATATGGAATCCTATGAAATGGAATCTCCAGAACTCTCTGCTCAAACAACCATTGATGATGAATTTCCAACGAGTGAAATTATTCTTGGATTTATCGTTGCAGTTCGAGATCCAAACGAAGTTGAGCCTTTGGAAGAATGGGAGCCTGTCGCTACTATTGACGGAGGAACTCCGGACTACGCATCCATTCCTCCCATCACAGACATTCTTGAGCCTGGAAAAGCATGGAAAGGAGTCACTCAGCCTGATGGTGGAATCCTGAATCTTACAATTCTCAAGGAGATTGATGCAAAGGCAAAACTCGTTCTCGAACATCCACTTGGAGAATCTCTCAAACCACTCGTCAACGAAGTAACTGGCCATCAGACAAGTGGTGTTATGTCTCTTGCTGACATCTTCCGAGGATTCATGAACAACACATCCATTCTAACTCAACCTGGACTTTCACCGCTTGGTATCCAGACCCCTCCTCCAACGAACTGGACAGATTGCTTTCCACTGGACTGCCTAAGTTTTGATGATGAAAATACCACACAGGCACACATCGATATGGCTGCTGCTCGAATGGCCGAGGGCAGTAACAACGATTTCCTTCGTTGGATTTCTCTCGACCGTGGATTCGTTTCGGACTTCACATCGATACAAGACGGGCCTATTGGCGGAACGCTCGATAGTGAAGGGAATTGGCAAAATGAAACGACTGGACCAGGAAGATGGAGTGGCTCAGCCTCGTGGCTTTTGGTTCAACTTGACCGAGCCTCCCTAGAAGAGCAAGGTTGGGAAGTTGTATGGAAGGATGCCAAGCAAGAGAAATCAATCAGATCAACTGATGATGGGTTCGTCATTGGAGGTTATCGAGTAGCAAATAGTGAACTTGTGCTTCATCCACCTCAATACGATAAAGAAACATGTACTGAACTTGTTGATGAAGAAGGCGCTGGCTGCTCAGTTGAATGGAGTTACATGGACTTGGAAGGGACATTGAGGTCTCATGATCGAACATCTCTTACACTTCTTGTAGGTCAAGGAGTGAATGTGGAGGTTAACCGAGAATTACAAGCTTCAACTGGATTGATTCTCCTCATGGGATTGATTATCTTGGGCCTCCTCTATGTGAGTTTGAGACGGCTTAGCGATGTTGCCATTGTGGTCGTTGCATTGGGAGGAGCTTTGCTATGGATGCAGGGTCTTATCGGCCATTTCTCATCGTTTACCAACCTATTTGGCATCTCAATTATAGCTCGCTCTCAATTTTCAAATCTGTTACCAATTCTTGTTCTTGCGTTAGGTATCGATGATTCCCTACATGCATTACATCGCTACAAAGAGGAGCGTCGAAACGGAAAATCTCCAACTGAATCTGGGACGATAACGCTCAATCGTGTTGGCAGAGCAATTCTTCTCACATCAATCACAACCATGGCTGCATTTTCAGCCAACCTATTCTCGGATATTGCTGCACTAAGATCGTTTGGAGTTGAAGCCGCAATGGGAATTCTTGCTGCCTTCCTTCTCACTGGTCTTTGGGTTCCAATCCTTCGATTGAGTGTTGATGAATGGCTGGAAAAGAAAAAGAAAAAGAAACTTGAAGAAAAACACATCACTCATCTTGTTCCAGAAAAATGGCTTCGTTGGGTGACAATTCAAAGCGGACGATTCCGAAATTCCTTTGTTTTGGCTACTATTGCTCTCCTGATTACAATTCCTGCAAGCATCGCTATGTCAAACCTAGAAGGTGACTTTGCAGTCGAAGATTTCCTTGATGAATCCTCAGACTTCGCTCAAGGAGTCAACATCGTCAATGAACGTTTTTCTGATGAGGGCGAGCCTGCGATGTTGTTGATTGAAGGCGATGTTCTTGACCCAAGAGTCTACGAAGGGATTGATTTGTTTAGGACTGAAATGAACAGCGTTGAGGAAGGTGTTCCAGAAAAAATCACGCGCACACCTGACGGAAACATCGACTTGCTTGCCATAGACGAATTGCTGTTTGCCGCCCAAGGTTCATTGATTCTAGACCCTGAACCGTTCAAGGCCCGAGGTTGGGATTCTGAAGTAGAAGGAAACGGTATGAATTGCACAACCACTCAAATTGGATTCCTCGATACCAGCGATCGAGATTGTCTCGCCTTCATGTTCGGTTTCCTAACCCTTGAAGGCGTTCCTGGCATCGGTCCTATTCCATCAATTCCATCGAGCATCGTTAGCCTTTACATTATGCCAGAGGTGGAATTGAATCCAGTCAAACCATGGCTCGACATTAATGGAGAACCTGCTCAATACAACCACATGCTCATTCGATTCGGAATTACTGGCCCTGAAGACTTCCCAAGCATGGGCCCTGCGATGGATGAATTGTGGAGAGATCTCGAAGTCTTTACCAATCTTTCAACAGGGACGCAAGACACTCCAGGAACTGCTCCCACGGAAGAAAAACCTCTGACATGGGTTATGACAACAGGACGGCCGGTCACACGTTTTGTTGCCTCCACTGAAATGCAAAACGAAATGCAATCTTCGCTGGTTCTTGGCTCAGTTTTCGTGTTTATTTCTCTTGCAATTGGCTTCCGTTCAATTAAACAAGCCTTAGTGACGCTTGGACCAATTCTACTTGTCGTCGTTTGGTTGTATGGCCTGATGCAGGTTACTGGTGCTAGTTTGAACATTGTGACAGTGACGATTGCAACCATATCACTCGGAGTTGGAATCGACTATTGCATACACGTCACAGAACGGTATCGGGAAAGTCGAGAAAAGGGCGAAAGTCACGAACAAGCACTCCATGCAGTAGGTGGAGCGTGTGGATTAGCTCTCATTGGAAGCGCTGCATCTGATATCGCGGGATTCTCCGTAATCGCACTATCTCCAATGGGCTTGTTTAGCAACTTTGGCATCTTCTCAGCTGCAATGATTTTCCTCTCTTTGATTGCAAGCCTTGTTCTCACAACCGCTGCACTTGGATTGCTTCATCAGACGACGAAAATTGGACAAAGCGAAGAAGAATAGAATCGGTGCGTTCTTGAAGGGAAGTGCTCACGCAAGTGTGCGGTCGAATGGGTTGTCCCACCGGCGGTAGGTGAGAAAATGGTTGATGAAACAACACCAGATGATGATGAAGATTGGATGCAGTACGCCAATTCTGGCTTTGGATCAACCGATTATTCACTTTGGGATGAAGTTGAAGAACAACCAGAGGAAAACACTCAGTTCGATGAACCAGAACAACTTGATTCTCATACTGAAGAAATATCACGCGCTCCATCGCCTGCTGGATTGAAGCATTTGCTTCGAATGGGCACATGTGATTCGTGTCTCGGTAGGTTGGGAGGGAAAAAATCCTTCCAACAAACTGCTGAGGAATCGGGTCAACTCATTCGTTCAACGATAAGTGAAGGCAACGAACGATTGATGAACATCCGTCAAGAGATTCCTCTCTGCCCATTTTGTGAGAATCTATTCGAAGAGGCTTCCCTCCTTGCCGAATTAATTCAGGATGCTCTTGAACACTATGATATCAATAAACTGCAAATTGGTGCACGCATTCCTAAAGATCAAATCGAACAAGAAGAGCTGATTCGCAAACGATACGGTGCAGGAGGATCTGATCCGTTTAAGCCATCTCTCGTTTCAGCAGTATCTTCAATTGTAAAATCCAACCTCGAATCGATTGATATCGTCAACGATAAACCAGACGTATTAGCCCTCATCGATGTATTGACGCTCACAGTCACGCTGGATATTCGAAGCGCCTACATCTACGGGCGCTATCGAAAACTTGCTCGCGGAATTCCTCAGACAAGATGGCCTTGTCGTGCTTGCAAAGGAAGAGGGTGTCAGCGTTGTGAACAAACTGGTCAACAATATCCTTCAAGTGTGCAAGATCTCATCGGCGAACCACTGATGAAATTCTTTGATGGAAAGGAACATGCCTTCCATGGCATGGGTCGAGAAGACATCGATGTACGTTGTTTGGGACGTGGCAGGCCCTTCGTCTTTGAAATCAAAGAACCAAAACGATGGTCAATCGATTACGAGGAAGCAATGAATCTTGTCAATCAAGAAGCAAATGGGGCAATCGAAGTTTCACACTTTCGCGCATCTAATCGAAGTGAAGTTGTACGCGTAAAGGACACTCCTGCTGAAAAATCATACACCATTCGATTCCTTGTTGAACCGATTTCACAATCAGAGTATGATGTCCTCGTAGCACCTCTCGACATGACCAAAGAAGATGTCCAACAACGAGGAGGAAGAGGGCGCAGAAAACAACGACATAGAGGAGACAAGAAGGATAATCCGAAGAAACCTCTTCAGAAGATTGAACTTGAAATTCTTGAAGAATCTGAATTAAAGAAACTAAAGAAAGACGAACTCGTAGCTTTGTGTGAAGAGCGTTCATGTCTTTCCAAAGGTACAAAGGCAGTTCTCATTGAACAACTTCTTGAAACAAATCCTGGGCCCGTTGAAATGCTTCCGCTTCCAGATAAGGCAGCGGTTTTGGACATCATAGAGAAGTTAGAAGGTGTTAATCTTGCTCAAAGAACACCTGAACGCGTTGCCCACCGAAGAGCTGATCTCGTTCGAAGAAGAAGGGTCATAGAGACCAACAATCCAAGTGTTGAAACACTTGATAATGGGAATCTTGCAGTTGAATTTACACTCAGGTGTGAATCTGGAACATATGTCAAAGAAACCGTCCATGGAGATGATGGACGTACGCAACCATCCATGGCTTCACTCATCAAAGCAAAATGCACTGTTGAATGGCTCGATGTCGGAGATATTCACGCAGATTGAAGCGTATTGATTCATCGCGGTGCTTATATGCAGTGGGTCGGTCGCAAAGTTGCTTCGAACAAGCGTAATGCTGATTTCGAATACTGGGGGCCACTAAAATGAAGCGATCCAAGGGACAAAGAGTAGGTACAAGAAGCGTTCTACGTCGACGACGAAAGGACCGTTCACGCACATACATCAGTCGTGTTATGCACAACTACGAAGAAGGTGACCGCGTTGCTATCGTTCTTGACGGTGGACAGCAAATGGGTATGCCTCATCGCCGATTCAATGGAAGAACTGGATTCATTACACGCCGACAAGGTGTTGCTTGGGTCGTTGCAGTCAAGGATGGAAACATGCAGAAAACTGTCATCGCCCGTCCAGAACACCTCCGTCCGTTGGAGTGAGTGATTTTCATGACCGAAGAAGAAAAAATTGTTGATTTTGCTACCGTCCGAGACTTGCTCAAGGGTGCTCAAGAACGCCGTAGAGATTTGACCTACGAACAACGTGCTGCTCTTTTCCATGCTGAATGGGCTGCAAGTGAGAATCGAAATGGATACCCAACCGATTCCGCTGTGTTTGAAGAACTCAAAGCCGCTATTGCTGAAGTACCTGCGTTCGAAAAATATCCAGAATTGGCTGCTAAGTTAGCCGAACTCATGCCAATGACAGACCTTGAGATCAAAGCCGTAATGGCAAGCCGCCGTGCTTCCATAGATGACGGAGATGTCAACACAGTTCTCGAACTTGTGCGTCAACACATTGGTGTTGAATAAACCCCTAAGGAAGTGAACACGCATGAGCCGCCCAGGCCGCGACTATACGCCTCGTAAATTTCACAAGTCAACACCTGATGTTGACACGAGTATGCCTCCGCCTGCAACAGGACGGAAGGAAATTCCCAAGCCTCAGAAAAAGCCAGAGCAATCGAGCGGCCAACAAAGGCAACAACGTCCACAACAACGAGGCAATCGAAGAGGTCCTCGTCAACAACGTCCACAGCAGCGCCGCAAGGACGCTTCCCCCTTGTATGATGCTGAATGGGTCCGTATCGTTGAGTTCGATGCTTCTGAAGGCGTTATTACTGGATTTACAGAAGAGACTCTTATTCCATGCCGTATTGGCATCGAATCATCAGAAGTTCTTCTTCCAAGTTCAAGAATTTATATTGGAAACGGAAAAGGTACTCCAAAGGGAACCATTCTTGGTGGAGCGAAACTCGATCGAATGAGCAATTCAGCAAAGTTGGACTTCCCACTCATCATTCAATTATTTGTGGAGGAATTCGGAATGTACTTCATCAAATCTTTCTTCAACAAAGCCGGAAACCTATCACTCAAGCAGCATGCTTTCGAACTTCTTGATGGTATCGGGAACAAAAAGGCACAGCAAATGGTCGAATTACGTGGTTCATCAGGATTCGCTTCAATGGCTGAATTAAATGAAAAGTGTGGCATTGACGCTGCAGAATTACTAGCCCGCAGATTCTTCTCTGAGATTGAGGATAGAACACTCCAACCGCGATTGATCGATCATCTATTTCCGGTGAATGCATGAGATCAGCAAGAGATTTGATTGATTCCCTGCGTGCGTACCAGCCACCAAATACGGACTTAGGTCAACATTTTCTTGTCGATGATCAACTTCTCAATGTCATGGTCGAATTAGCAGAGGTTTCACCCAATGACCATGTTCTTGAAATCGGACCAGGCCCAGGAACATTGACTCAAGCACTCTTAGAAACAGGAGCAAAGGTCACTGCTATCGAACTTGATGATGGGCCTGTTCTTCATCTTGACAACGTCTTTTCAGAACAGCAAAACAACGATCATTTCACCCTTTTACATGGAGATGCTCTGATTGTAGAATGGCCCAAATCGATCACCAAAATTGTGTCGAATATACCATACCAGATTTCCTCCCCTTTGATTGAAAAGATCACAAAATTCAACGCATTGAACGAAACAAACCTGCAATCTGTTCTCTTAATGGTTCAACAAGAATTTGCTCAGCGTTTAACGATGGCACATCCAAGTGATGTTGGCTCATTAGGCATGACTGTGGCACTCGATTGGAATGTTGAGGAACACCATGTTGTAGCCCCGCACAGTTTCAGCCCTCAGCCGGCGGTGCACTCCCAAGTCGTTTCACTTCATCCTCACCAAACAATATGGCCAGCTGACAAACGGCTGATTCGTATGATGATTCACCAAGCCTTTGCAGAAAGGAGAAAGAAAATAAGGAGTACTTTGAAGCGTGCGCCTCGAAGAATATCTCGTCTCAAAGGCTGGCATGCTCAGCGATGGAAGGATTCAATCTCATCACTTACTGATCATGAACTAATGGATTTGCGCCCTGAATCACTTGAACTCGATGATTGGGTTGAACTCGCTGTGGGGGTTGAAAAAGGCTCGAATTAAGAGCCATTATTACCGAACAGTTACGGGGGAGGGTTTTCTTAGGAACGCTCCCTCGGCTTACATTGTCGGAGGGGATGTTATGGCAAAGAAGGACACATATCTCGCGTTACTTCGTCGAGGAATCGATGATACAACTGCTCAACTACTCGCTGATGCGGGTCTAAAAATTGGCGATTTGAAAAAAATCGATTCTGAGAAACTCATTGAAAATTATGGACTGAAGCCCGACATCGCAGAAGGTGTCATCAGTATCATTACCGCTGGACCTCAGAGTCACGGAAAGGAACGGTTCCTAGCAAAAGTTCTCGCTCCAGATCGTAAACAAGAGAGTCGAATTGAAGAGATGAAATTCAAGCGTAAGCAGAAAGACGTCTTGACGGAACTCGCAGAGCAAAAAGAACGAATCAAGTTGGCGAAAGTCACTGCATTCAAAGACAAGAAACTCATCATGAACCGTCTTGGAAAGACTGTTGAATTGATTGTTAAACTTGAGAACAGCCTTAATGATGAAGGAAAGGACGACCAGAAGGTAAAGATTCGTGACCAACTCGAAACACGAGGGTTAGAAGCTGCTCGTGACCATGAAATGTTGGAACTTGAGGGAACCCCTCAAGACATCGTCGATTTCCGACGCAAGCACGTTCCTGCACTTATTTTCCACGCATGCCCCGAGTGCGGTGATGAAATGGATCCTCGTTCATCGAGAGATACTGACCGAAGCGAAGAATATGCATTGATCTGTTGGGAATGTGAGACGAGTTTCACTCCATCACTCAGCGATATGGCAGAAGCGAAACTCAACAATGGTTCCCGGATCATCATCGATGTCGATAAAGCGCCTCGAAATCCTGTTCCGCCAAAGCCAGCGAACCTTGGCCTAACCGATGTTAATGAACAACTTAGAAAGGATTTGGAAGCAACCGGAGCTACTGCTGACCTTATCAGCGCTGAAGTCGAATCATCCGGCCTTACCGGAGGCCTCATGGACATCAACGATTGGATTGACCAAACGTTGGCTGTCAAAGGTTACATCCAAGCGCAAGAAGATCGTGAAGACTTCATTCTACGTACAGGCGCAGGTGCAACGAAGTTCAACAAGTGGATGAAGAAGGCAGGATTGTTCTTCAACAAGCAAACTGGTCGTTGGACTCGAAACAAGCCTGGTCGCTGAGGTGAAACCATCTCTTCAGATGCAGTTGTTCGGTTTTTCCGAGGAATACAATTGCTTGGACAAGCAACTGTACAAGCGGATTTTACTCTCGTTGAACTTGCTGAAGATGCTGGTGTCTCTATTCCTACAAACTGCACTTCTGGTACTTGTGGGACGTGCATGGTGACTCTTCTGTCTGGCAATGTTCCACTACCTGAGATATTACCACCTGGTTTGGACCAAGATGTGGTTGAAGACGGAGCAAGACTTGGATGTATTGGATGTCCAAGCGGTGATGTTGATATCGATCTTCGACCACCATTATGAGGGGATTAGATGTTCGAAGAGTGGGGTACTATAGAGTGGTTCCTACTTGTTGTGAACATTGTTGCACTAGCAATTGCTGCCCGATTTCTTATTTGGAAAATCAAAAAGAAATTTGCAGAAGTTGAGAAGCGCCAACAACATTCTCGACGGATTAAATAATCCGTTGAATCTACTGAATCTTTGACCTAGCGTCTGACAAGACCCACTGAATCCTCTTTGTATCGGATAATAAAATGCAAAGGGTTTCGTATAACGCCTTACAACCACCCGAATCGATTAGTTGATGATTCCAACAAAGTAGTGAAAAAAATATAATTAGTATCATTACTTAATTTTTACATGCAAACACCAATGCAACAACCTGCGGCACAAACAGCGCCGCAGGTAAGTGATGATGGGTATTGGGTACTCGTTGATGGAAATTGGACACCAACAGAACTTCAAAACGAA
>JBMZTB010000003.1:0-54076 GCA_049623485.1 Candidatus Poseidoniaceae archaeon | reverse complement strand
TCATGTTGAATATCCCGAGGATGAGGTTTGCGCCTATCCAATACACGACTGCATCGTAAACCATGGCTTGCCATACAAGCGTACCATCAGCAAGATATTCCATTGAGCTGTAGTCTTGTGCATTCGTTAAGATCAATATGAGTGCTCCGAGCGGAATTCCTACTATGAATAATCCAAGATTAACCAGCGGGCCTGCGATGGCAATATGCCCATTTTGACGTCTGGTAACAAGGCCAGCAACCATAACAGCCCCTGGAGCCATGAAGAGAATGCCTAAGAAAAAAGCAAGAAACATTCCGAATTGGAGTCCTTTGGGATCTGCTCTAAATTCAGCCCAACAACCATTTTTCTTTGCAACAATTTTGTGACCTATTTCATGGAGGACAAAAGCTGGACCAACTGCAATAAGCATGATTGGCATAGCAATGAGTACTTGTATCAACCACGGAGAGAATCCTTCCCTCATACCTGCTAATCCGCCAGCACTCATGAAACCCAAGGCGAGAGTAAAGGCTCCTGTAGCGTAAAGAAGATGAGTTTTCTCGACTTCACTAAAATGCCAAATCCCACCTTTGTGAAGTTTAGGTTGTGTTTGTGACATAGCCTGGAAAAATCCTTCCATGGGGTTACGCGATGCGGGGGGTTCATTTGCATGAACTCGATGAATGCGGGGCTGCGAGCCAGCAAATGGATTGGTCTCAAGAATGTCAGCCCTTGGGTCCCGAACCATGTCTTTCTCAGCCGTTGGTGCTCTTTGAAGGCTCGCTCGCGATGTACGAGACTTCATGAGGTTGGACGGTTAGGGACAATAGAATCTCATGTCGATGCCCCGTCGTGCAATGAAAAATATGGGCTTACAGGCTTGTTGTCTTCGTTGTGATGAACCGGATGATACTGGTAGTGCACGATGTAAGACCTGTATTGGACACCATGAATCAATACGTGACAGGATTGCTAAAGCCCCTCCTGATGACGCTTTTTTTCAATTTGCCAAGGAGTTGTTAGCCATGACTGCAGCACCACACCGCTTCGATAATGATCCTATACATGGTAAAGCTCTCGAAGAACAACAAATACTTGCTTCCAAGCTTGTATCAAAACCAAGTCCACTTACTGAGGAAGATATTGTAGAAACGTTTCAGCAACAACGAAACGCGACAAAGAGTAACCTCATCCAAGCAATAGCGAATAAAAACAAATGGAAAGATTCTCCTCCATCACCAGACGTAGCTCGCCATATTGGTGAAGAAGCATGGAGAGAAGATGAGTTAGATAATTCAGAGTATCATAAAGGCAGAACTGTTCCAAGCCAAAATATACCGTCGGTTGATCGTTCTGATCGAACTGGGGAAGATAAAGAAATGGCTGCTCGTGTCGACATTCAAGCAAAGGGAAAGGGTGTTGATCAAGAGTTATTGGATATTATTGAAGCTGAAGAGATTCACCAACAAAGACAGAAAAAAGACGATTGGAAATCCACGCTTTCAGATGTTGATGATTTGCTAAAAGATGATTAATATATATTCATTATTCAAATAATAATTAAAATATTATTTATATGTAAATAAATCAGTTAAGAATATACGAAACTCTTTGCTTTCCCTTTCCTTTTGATTTTTTACCTGTAAACTCAAGTTGGCCAATCTCAGAGATGTTTCGAACATGTGTTCCAGCACAAGGACACATATCCTCTCGTTCTCCTATAGTGATCACCCTTAAATCGTTGATAAATGCAGGCAATAGATCCATATTCGTACGTTCTTGAGGCATGATAGCGTTGATTTCATTTCGTGTCATTTGTGAATCTGTAACCTCTAACCCTTCCTGGATTTTATCATTCACCTCTGATTGTAATTGCAATAACATCTCTTCTGTGAACTGGATTGGATGAAAATCAATCCTGGAACGATCTGTGTGGATTTGATTCCCAACAGTACGAACTCCATCGAAGATTTCGTATGCAATACCGCTTACAAGATGTTGTGCAGTGTGCATTTTCATGTGCGCATAGCGACGTTCAAAATCAATCTCTCCCGTTACTTCATCACCTACTTCTAATCCAAACACGTCTTCGACTGTATGTTCGATAATATCTCTACCACGCACTTCTGTAACGTTTAATTGACCGTTTGGACCATCTAAAGTACCCAAATCCCAATTTTGTCCTCCACCAAGAGGGTAGAATAGTGTTTGATCCAAAGCAATTTTAGCACCCTCAACTTTCGTTACAGTAGCAGTAAATTCTTTTTCATAAGCAGCTTCTATTGAAGAAAGATAAAGCCGTTCTGTTTTCATTTGTTCATCTCCTTCAGTTCTTCCCACAAATTCATTCCGTTCAAGAATCGTTGATCACACGACCACATATCCTGATCAATTGGAAGATTTGTGGGCATAATTTCTAGAATTTTTGTATTTGAAGATTCTTTCTCTCCAGTATACCAAGATTCTATCAGACCATCATACCGCTCAAGTTGTAATTGTGTATTAGAAAAATAATCTGCTTCTGTATCAAGATGAAGGAAACCTGTTGCTAATCCACATTGTACATCATAACGAATGCTTACATCCGATAGATTATGTTGCTTAGCCCAAGGAATCCAGGTGTCTTTTGTTGTATCAACAACCACATCGAATACTCGGTCTCCCTCTATTTGACTTGCTCCTTTCAGTTGAACATTAAATCCGTCAAGGGATTTTTTTGAAAATACAATTCTTGCCTTATTTAGAAGACTAACGCCCTTCTTAGCAAGTTGAATATTCATAGATTTCATAATCCATTCATGTCTATACCCTGCTTCATTTCCCTCAAAACCTCGCTCAGTTTCAAAATTGAGAGGAATGTTTTCTTTATTCTTAATGAGACTCGGCCATACATTAGGCAACCCAAACTCAGTACTATGATCTGCAATGAACACTGTGCATCCTTCTTCCAAAGCTGAATATGCACAACCATATGCAACTAGACCAGCCCCTACAATGAGAACTCGAATTGTAATCACCTACCGAGAATTTCTAATGCGTCTACAGGACATGAAGGTATACAGTGATCGCAGTATGTGCATAATTCCTGTTCGACAATAGCAAGGAGTTCTTTCATAGAAAGAGCATTTGTTGGGCAAAGTCCGATACAGGCACCACAACCGTAACATCGATCATCATCGACGACGAATTCGAGTTGTGCCATGTTTGTTCCAGTGGACATCATCATATTTGTTCTTCGTTGATTGAAACAGATTTACTGATGAATTGTAATTCCAAAAGAAAGAAAAAGAGTGTTTTCTCAATGTAAAAAAGAAGAGTATCTACACACCCCTCTGTTTCCACTGGAATAGAATATACGATCTCGAAGAAACAACAAAACAGAAATAAATACCTAAAACAACAAAATCCATCTGAAGATTGTCGCGTAAAGTGTATATTATTATTGTAAAAAAGTCATGAGAAGTCATTGATTGATAGCAACTAATTGCTCCAATGGAAACAGAGGGGTGTGACCCACAAGTTCTTCTGTTGCCAACGAATCGTCTAAACATGGTCGTTTATGCACCTGGGCGTACAACTACTTATCCATCATCTCCTCCAGATAAAGGATTGAGATATCATTATCTTGGAGGTGGAAATGAAGTTGGTAATGTAGGAATTGTCCTTGAAGATCCTTCAGCAAATCGTTTGTTACTCGATTATGGTCTTGCTCCAACGAAACCTCCAAGGTATCCAGATGAGGCACCGTATGTTTCAGATGCAATAATCACACATTCACACATAGATCACTTAGGAATGGTCCCTTGGTTAGCATCAAATCATAACACAAAGCTACATGCAACTGAATTAACCGCTGCAATCTCGGAAATGATGTGGTATGACTGTCACAAAGTCTCCTCGATTGAACGATACCCTCTCCCTTGGGATAAGCGAGATATTGACATTGCATTATCAGCTTGGAACACTCATAAATTCAACAGTCCTTGGGAACAAAACGATTGGAAATTAGAACTTCATCGAGCAGGACATATACCAGGTGCAGCAATGCTACATGTGGATACTGGGACGAAGAAAGTTCTCTTTTCTGGAGATTTCGATACCCGTGACTCACAACTCGTTCATGGTGCAAAACCGGTCAAAACAGACGTATTGTTTGTAGAAGGAACATATGGTGGTCGAGACCATCCTTCAAAAGAAGTTGAGAATCTTCGTTTTATCGAGCGAGTGGCAGAGGTTGTTCAAAGAGGAGGGACTGCACTTGTTCCTGCGTTTGCTAATGGACGAACACAAGATGTTGTCATGCTGCTCCACAAACACCTCCCCCATCTCAATGTTCATGTGGATGGAATGGGTAAACGCGTTGCAAAATTACAGATGGAACACCCCGATACTCTACGAGATCCAAAAGCTCTCGAAGATGCGTGGAGTTGGTGTAGACGGGTGTCAAGTAAATCGGACAGGAAAAAAGCTCTTGCAGCCGACGTCATCGTTTCGACCTCAGGAATGCTTGATGGAGGACCATCAATTTGGTATCTAAATCGACTACGTCACGATCCGAAAAATGCCCTACTGTTAACAGGTTACCAGGCCCGGAATACAGGTGGGCGGCGATTGCTTGAAGAAAACAGAATTCCAATCTTTGGTAATTTAACATCGATCGATCTTGAGATTGACCAATATTCTTTTTCGACTCATGCAGGTCATAGTGAAATTGTTCAGTTCGCTAAAGATTGTGAAGCAGAAGATGTCGTGATTTACCATTCAGATCCAAACATGGCAAGACCTCCACTTGCGAAGGCGTTAGAAGAAAACGGACACAATGTACATGTTCCAGATAATGGTATTTCAGGAATACTTGAATGATTCATTCAGCCGAAGAGGTTGAATATATCAACCTAAAGGGACTGTTGATACTCATGGCGGCAAAAGCACCAGGCGGGAAGAAGCGACCACGAAGGAAACGAAAGTTGCGACTCAGTCTTCGTCAAAGTAAAATCAAGAAGGCCGACACCTATACAGACAGTCTTGGCTGGTCAACAGATGTTGGTCGAACGTTGGGGGACGCTCCTAAAAAGGCCGAACCAGAAACACTTTCAATTCAATGCGATATGTGTGGATCTATGTTGAAAATACGGAAACCAACACGAGCACGTTACTCAGTCACCTGCACATATCCAGAATGTGGAAATGTTATGTCTTTTGATTAAGATGAAACGAGTCATTTTCCTTCTCTTCATTTTCATATTACCTTGCTTGCAAGGTTGTTTAGGCACTTCGGAAGAAGTTCCAGATCAAACAATTCGATTGGCTACAACAACTTCAATGAGAGATTCCGGCCTCTTAGCAGAGTTATTACCAATATTCACTGAAGAAACTGGAATTAAGGTTGATGTTATTGCAGTCGGATCAGGTGCAGCCATGAACCTTGCAAAAGCAAACGATGTCGATATACTCATTTCTCATTCTCCGGCGAATGAAATCAAATTCATCGAGGAAGGTTATGGCATAAACAGAACCACTTTTGCTTGGAATAGGTTTGTTCTTGTCGGACCAAGTCAGCTAAGTGGGAATTTAACAGAAGCAATGTCTTCCCTTGTGTCTGAAAATAAATGTTTTATCTCGAGAGGGGATTCATCAGGGACACATATCAAAGAACAAGATGTCTGGAAAAGTGTAGCAGAGATCAATGATTTTACATTCCTCGATAACGAATTAGGATTCCATCCAGATTGGGAAGGTTATCAATCAATTGGACAAGGTATGGGTGCTGCGATTACTATCGCCAACGAACTGGAGTGTTGGACTCTATCTGACAAAGGAACCGCTTTATTTCGTTTGGATAATATTGAGATAGGCATTCAAGAATTCGAATCTTCAGAATTAGTTAATCCTTATTCTGTTTTGTTATTGCAGAATGAGAAAATTTCCGAAACAACCCTATTCCGAGATTTTTTACTAAATAACTCCGCTTTAATTGACGACTATACCGTTGGTAATCAAACACTTTTCAAGAGCGGTATGCCCTAGAGATGTGTTACATCTGAGAATATGAACGCTCTGATTTTACCCAACCATCGATGAGAATCATATGTGGGACTGTTAAGGATGCAAGACCAATAAAAACAATTCTAAGTAATGAAGTTTCAATTTCGATTGATCCTTGATTTAGAACGAATAACAAACCACCAATACTCCACGTGATAATTGAGAATAAGAATGTCAACCAGTAAATATTTTTATTTGAGATTCCATCACTTAAACTCGCATAAATGCTTTTGAAATGACGTATTGAATGTACAAAACAGAAGTAAAATGCAAATGCTAGCAATGGAGGGAGAACATAAAATATGATTCCCAGGGAAAGAAGCTCAAAAACAGTTTTTCTCCTTTCTTCGTTAACATTGAACCGTGCGACACAATAGAGAAGTGCACCAACAGTTGCAACCGATGTGACGTAAACAAATCCCCAAATCCATGAGGTATTTTTCCCACCAATCAACGCAGAATATATTTCATCAACACTTGCCATGTGGGACATACTAATTCCACAAATAACTACGCCGCCATGAGCAATAACTTCAATCCACGCCCGGGAATCTACGTTTACCCCAACATCACCAATACCAAAATGAATCATACTTATCCCAAGAAATCCAATCAAGGCTATGACTGGGAACGTTATCCAAAAAAGCACAACCAACAAAGAAATTAAAACATAGGCGAGTAGAAATAAACTGGATTTTTTTAAATTCTTCATCCACCCTAATCGATATGCAACAGCGCCATCCATTGCTCCATGAGGTAAGCCGATGAAAACAATTGCAGAGATTGCAATGACGTTGAGAAAACCCAGGTCATCCACTATTCCCATGAGATTCATATTCTCCCCTCATATTTTTATTGCCCACTTCACAAACCCTCTAGCAAAAATTAGTTTAGGCATCGAAAATATGACTTTCAATCTCAACTTCCAATCGACATCCCCGCTCAAAAAACGAGCAAATTGATCGCCGTTCAATCGCTTCCCCATACGTGAGAAAATAATAGGAGCATGACTCGGCCAATGTCTTAAAATCAGAAGTAAAATTCCATCCATCCATAAATCTATTTTCTTATGTGGCGATTTAAACCGAAGCGGTTTGTTTTGCTCAACTCTTTGAATCGCTTCTAGGATTTGCTTTTGAATAAAAATGAATGCATATCCACTCCCAGGGCGGATTGCTCCCCCATTACCTCCTAAACCAGGTATTGAAGGATCGTGCCGTGATAGTTCACCCATTGGAATAACTCCAGATTCTTCTTCGATAATTTCGAACTTAGAAACATCGTAAACTTCTCTAACATAAGCCTCGATAGCCTCTCTGTAAAATGATTCACTGAGTTTTTCAGTGCTAAATAATGTTGACTCAACCAACGCCTCAGTATCAGAAAATGGAATGAGGTAGATGAAATGCATTCCATTTGATTGATCAACACGGAAATCCATCAACGTCACCGTCGTAGGATCGAAGCACCCTTTCTCAACACGAATCGTTTGACCTAGGAAATGTTGCAGCATAGCATTTTTTGGTACACTCGGAGGACGAGTATCAAAGAGATGTTTCGGATTTTTTTCAATAGAATCCTGCGGGACAAAAGAAACTTCATGTTTTTGAGCAATCGACTGACAATAATCGATCCAATCTTTTCTCTTAAGAACGTGATATGGTTTTTCAACAGACTCTAGAACAATAGTTTCCTTTTCAGTAATTATACTCCATTTTTCCCAAGAGTATTTCGATAATTCAACAGCCTCTTCAACAACAGGATGGCTCCAAAAACCCCAACAATGATCTTTCTTTTCGGGTGCATTCTTTGGTATTTGGATTGTTAAGGAATGATGAGGTAGCGACCCCATTTTAGAGGCAAAAGACATAGCAGCACAACCGTCGCCTATTATTGAAATATCTTTCAAAATTAAGTCACCCCACGTATGGCAGTCCATTTAGCGACGCATGCAGGTTTGTGTTATGCTTTACTCTTCGGAATGAGATTCTCCGAATGAGGGTCGAAGTGGCTCGAATGGAACATAAAATTTTCATCGGTTTAGAAACTGTAAATTTTCCATTTTCCCATCGGTATCGATCTTTTACAATCTCCATACCAATCTGCCGATAAACACGACCAGCAATTGAGATTGCAATATGAGCGC
Organism: Candidatus Poseidoniaceae archaeon; assembly: GCA_049623485.1. Classification (GTDB taxonomy): domain Archaea; phylum Thermoplasmatota; class Poseidoniia; order Poseidoniales; family Poseidoniaceae; genus MGIIa-L2. The sequence goes on along the minus strand of JBMZTB010000003.1, from coordinate 45,903 downwards.
GTAAAGGAAGGTAAGACAGCCCTTTCACACCACTCGCATAAAACACTTCAGCCAATTCTAACAATTTTTTTACAGACATCTGCACTGCAAGATAATCTTCGGAAGAAGGGTTTTTAGAAGCTTCAATTATTTCACGAGGACTCATATCATTTACCCATTCACCAGGTATGTATCTACGATTCATCTTGGCATCCTCCAGTACATCCCTTGCAATGTTTGTGAGTTGCATCCCAATACCTAAGTCAATAGCGTGTGATCGAGCACGAGGGTCTGAACAATCGAGTACGTGGCACATGAGCAGGCCAACCGTTCCTGCAACTTTGTAAGCATATCTCATCAAAGAATCGACATTCGGCAACTCAACAGATTCATTTTGGTCTTCCAACAATCCTTCTATCAATGCAAGAACAACTGTTTTCGGAAAGTTTTTCTTGTTTAGGAGTGGTAAGAATGCAGTTAAAGCAGTGTCTGTAGGACCTTCTCCACTCTGTAATTTCTCTTGAATTGCAACGAGCCTCTCCGGTCCATTTTCAATATCTCCATCTGCCATATCATCGAGCAATCTGCAAAATGCATACAAATGTGCGGAGTCCTTCCCTACTCCTTTTCCAAGGAATTTCTTAGCCCAATAAAAACTCTCACCATTTGCAGCAAGTGATTCTTCAGGACTTAGGCTTTCATTCGACAAATTTTCACCTCTGTGATAATAAAAAAATCTAAGAATTTACTTATAACTAATTGTTTAGATTCTATTTGGTTATGAATTTGGAAAAAAACCGAACATTATGAATGAAAACTCCTAGAGAAAGATATGGCCAAGCCATCCCCTCCAAAAAATGCAGCCGTCATCGGGAGTGGATTTGGCGGCTTAGGTGCAGCAATTCGCCTTCAAAGCGCTGGAATTCAAACGGTACTTTACGAGGCCCGAGATTTGCCCGGAGGGAGAGCCTATGTGTACCATGACGAAGGATACACGTTTGATGCTGGACCGACAGTGATCACTGCACCCCACACTCTCACAGACTTGTTCGAACTCTCAAACAAACATCTCGAGGATTACGTGAAATTAGTCGAAGTAAGTCCAATGTATCGATTAATTTGGTCTGATGGAGATCGATTTGACTATGTTCGTGACGAATCTACAATGGTGAAACAAATCTCAGAACGGAGCCAAAAAGACGCAGAAGGATATCAAAAATTCTTCAAGTATGCAAAGAAAGTATTTGATAAGGGCTACACTGAATTAGCTGATACGCCATTTCTACGATTTTCAGACATGCTGAAAGTGTCCCCATCCCTTATGAAATTACGAGCGGAACGTTCAGTTTATTCAACAGTATCAAAATATGTCAAAGACGATCATCTTCGTCAGGCACTGAGTTTTCATTCACTGCTTGTGGGTGGAAATCCATTTCAAACTTCTTCGATATACACCCTCATTCATTTCTTGGAACGGGAGTGGGGGGTCCATTTTCCTGAAGGAGGTACTCACGCACTCGTACGAGCACTCGTTACTTTATTCGAGGAATTAGGCGGCGAAGTACGTCTAAGCACACCCGTTCAATCAATCGAGATCGAAAATACGAATGGAAAAAGCGTAAAACATAGAGTAGGAGATAAAAAAGGAAATACCCAACTCTTTGATATCGTCATATCGAATGCTGATGTGCACCATACCTACAAGAAACTGTATTCAACAAATAAGGCTGCACAAAAACGAACGAAGAAACTCGAAAAAATGGATTGGTCCATGTCTCTCTTTGTTCTCTATTTTGGGACTGACATCGAGTACAAAGACGTCGCCCATCATACGATTTTATTCGGTCCACGTTACAAAGGGCTCTTGGATGAAATCTTCAAAGGTTACAAACTTCCAGAAGATTTCAGTTTGTATCTGCACGTTCCAACAGTCACGGACAAATCACTTGCTCCAGAAGGATGCAGCTCAGCCTACGTTTTAGCTCCAGTACCTCATCTTGGACGGGCAAATGTAGATTGGGAAGAAGAAGCAGAAGCATACGGGGACAAGATCATTGAAGCACTCGAAGTTGAAATGCCGAACTTACGACAACACATCGTAACGAGAAGACACATGACTCCAAAGACATTTGAAACGGAATTATCGGCATTCAAGGGTTCAGCATTTTCGGTTGCTCCTAAGTTGACACAAAGCGCCTTTTTCCGCCCATCCAACAAAGATCCAGATATTCCAGGCCTCTACCTTGTAGGAGCAGGAACCCATCCCGGTGCTGGTTTACCAGGCGTTTTAAATTCTGCAAAGGCAACAGTAGATCTAATTCTGTCAGAATTCGGAATGAATTAACCAATCCATTTCCCTGATTTGATTTGTTGAGCAATTTCACTTTCAGAATCCACTTCTTTCCCTTGATGAATAAATATCGTTCGAGTCGCCAAACGTTCCGCTTGTAGAACATTATGTGTTGCAAAGAGAACACAACCCCCACGCTCTTTGAAATCAAGAACTTCTTGCTCTATTTTTTCAATCGATAGACCATCGAGTTCAGATGTAAACTCATCAAGAATCAGTATTTTTCTGTTCATTGCCAATGCTCTTAGAAAGACAAGCCGCTGTTTTTCCCCACCAGATAACGTATTTGTGCGTTGATTCTCCTTTTCTTCCAAACCACAAATTTCGGCAAGCTTTTTGCCGGCATTTGCTAGATTCTCTTGGACCATGAAAGGGAGTTTCAATTCCATGGCGACTGTGTCCATCACAAGTGTTGGTTGTTGTGCGACATATGCGACATCATGGCTTACCGCCGAAACCCCTTCCAAACCACAAATTTTTCTTAAAAGAGTGGATTTCCCCGATCCAGATTCACCCATCAATGCTACAATTTCTCCTTGGTTGAGTTCGACTGAAAACGAGTCTATGATGAGGGCACCGTCCTTTTCGACGCATAGATCTTCCAATGTAATCTTGAACTTTTCAAAGCAACGTAAATCCCTTTCATCATCCCCAAAATCACCTCTCCCGAAGAAATGAACTTTTTGCAATAACTGAATGCACAATGCCACTACTAGGGATAAAACAAGAAGCACACCCCCAAGTTGTAATGCGGCATCCATCTCTCCAATGGAGGTTTCAAGCACAACACTTGTAGTAAGGACGCGTGTTTTTCCAGCAATATTTCCGCCCACCATTAAAACGGCACCAACCTCCGCAATCGCTCGTCCGAACCCAAGCAGCACGGCATTGACAATTCCTCTTCGAGCACAATACATTTCAAGAAAAACCCGTTTCGTTCTCTTTACATTCATAACTCGAAAAACATCTCTCTTATCTTCTGAAACGCGCTCCAACGCACCCCATGCAACACCAAGAATAAGCGGGAAAATGAGCAAGGTTTGTGCTAAAATCATGCCCTCAATTGTGAACAGCCAATTCAGATCTGCTAGCACACCGTCCTTTGATAAAGCGAGATAGACAACAACCCCAACTACCACAGGCGGGAGTCCATACAAAGTCTGAACAAGAATTCGCAATATTTCTTTTCTTCTCCAATTCGTATTTGCTAATATGAGAGCAATAGCGAGGGCAAAAACCGTTGCTATGAGTGTGGCAGTTCCGCTTGTGACAACCGTCCGTACGACGACATCCCATAGGCTAGAAGAAGTGACCACGTCATCCCCAGACGAGACAAACCTTTGAGGTTGGCGAACTGACCCACAGCCTGTAGCACATCCATCGGGGGCCCAATCAATGTCAGAAACGCCATACTACATCTCTCTCGAAGAAGCCATCACAATCGTACAGAATTACGCCATCAAAACCCAAATAGAATCCATCCCACTCGACCAAGCCTATGGCCGAATACTCGCTTCCGACATGGCTTCAAAAGTCCATGATCCTCCGTTTGACAATTCTGCCATGGATGGTTTCGCAGTACGTTTCGAGGATACGAAAACGGCTCCAACGACACTAGTTGTCGTGGCAACAGCACAGGCTGCAGCTTCGAATAGTTCGGTTTCTATTTCATCTGGTGAAGCGGTTCGAATAATGACAGGGGCCCCGATGCCAGAGGGAGCAGATGCCATTATTCCAATTGAGGCATGTGTTGTAGAAGGCAATTCAGTCACATTAACCCAACCTTCCAAACCACACTTCATTCGCCGTTGTGGAGAAAATATCAAGAAAGGGACCATCGGTTTGAAACAAGGAAGTTACCTCTCTCCACAATCTATTTCGATGTGTGCTACGATGGGATACAGTCACCTCCCAGTCGTTAAGAAACTTAAGATTGGAATTATTTCGACCGGAGATGAGCTCAAATCTCCTGGAGAAAACCTCTCCTTTGGAGAAATTTATGAATCCAATTCATACGGCCTTTCAGGCCTTGTCCAAGCACTAGGACACACTCCAATTCGATATCCAGCAGTGATTGATTCACTCACTGATTTACGAGAACAATTCAACAAAGCAGCCTCAGAATGCGATCTCTTTCTCACATCAGGCGGGGTGTCTATGGGCGAATGGGATTTTGTTCGCAAACTCATGGAGGAAGAAGGAGAGATTGCTTTCTGGAGAGTTCGCATACGTCCCGGCTCGCCACCACTCTTTGGTCATTGGAATGGAACACCGATGTTTGGCCTCCCCGGAAATCCTGTTAGCAGTCATGTTGTATTCCGTATGCTTGTAACACCGTATCTGCGATATGCACTTCAAACGTCCTTTCCAATCGATCGAATTATTCATGCTAAACTCTTAACCGATGTACGCTCAACGAATGACTGCCTAACCTTGAGGAGAGTGAGTCTACGTTCGACAAAAGAAGGGTTCCTTGCTGATCAACCAAAACACCAAGGTTCCGGAAACATCGATAGTTTATCTTCAGCAGATGGCTTAACCTTACTTCAACCCGGACAATCGGGTAAGACAGGGGAATGGATTGAAGTGCTCTTACTTTGAGGTGAAATTATGCGAGTAACTGTTTCAGAGGAAGCCACATTACTCGACCAACTCAAAAAGATGCAACCTTCCACAAGCAACAACGTCCTGCGTAAAATGCTTACAAATCAACGGATTCAAGTTGATGAAACTGTAGTTTACAAAGCAAAACACATCGTTCAACCCGGACAAATCATTGAGATTCTCCCTCGTCCGAAGATGACGAACGAAGAAAAGCAAGAAGTCTCTGCGAAAGAAAATGATCTCGATATTCTGTTTGAAGATGAACATATCCTCGTTGTTTCAAAACCCGCAGGCCTCCTTTCTGTTGCAACAAACAAACTTGAACGGGACACTCTTCACAACAGATGTGTTGAATATTGCAAAACAAATGATCGGAAAGGCTGGTGTTTTATCGTTCACCGTCTCGATAAAGCAACCTCAGGTGTTATGATATTTGCAAAGAATGAGGAATCAAAACGCTATCTGCAAGACCAATTTGCTGAACGGCAAGTTCACCGGCATTACGTCGCTCTCGTTGAAGGGGTTGCAGAAGATGGAAACGCAACCCATCACCTCATTGAGGACAAGACGCTGAGAGTGCATATTTCTGAAAGCAAAACGAAGGAAAGCAAACTCGCAGTAACCTCTTGGCAGGTATTGAAGTCAAACGACATTGCAACGCTTCTTCACATCCTTATCGAAACTGGGAGACGCCATCAGATCCGCGTCGCTTTAGCAGACCATGGAACGCCAGTTGTTGGTGACCGAATGCATGGTGCTGAGACGAACCTTCACGGAAGAATTTGTCTCCACGCAACCGCTCTAGAATTTCTTCATCCGTTCGATGACGAACCAGTACGTTTTGAATCCGAATACGATCCAGCCTGGAACCACGGATTGAAGAACCCTTGACAACACGCTATCTTTGTTCCTATGTCTGTAAACCACGAGTGGATCGAGGTGCGAGGTGCTCGTACACACAATCTACAAGACATCGATGTCAAACTTCCAAGAGGAAAGTTCGTTGTTATCTCAGGCGTCTCGGGTTCAGGGAAATCGAGTTTAGCATTCGATACCCTCTACGCTGAAGGCCAACGAAGATATGTTGAATCTCTTTCTTCCTATGCTCGCCAGTTCATTGGTCAAATGAAGAAAGCAGATTGTGACGGAATCGAAGGTCTTTCTCCAGCGATTTCAATTGATCAAAAACAAGGCTCTCACAATCCAAGGTCAACGGTTGCAACCGTGACCGAAATTCAAGACTATCTTCGACTTCTATGGGCAAGAATTGGAAAGCCCCATTGCCCAGATTGTGGCCAAGAAGTAGCCCGGCGGACGGTTCAAGAAATCGTTGACGATATATTTTGGAATTATGAACAACACACAATTGCCGTTTGGAGCCCCGTTGTTCGAGCTAGAAAAGGGACTCATGTGGAATTATTCAGACAATTTGTTGAGCAGGGATACATGCAAGGTCGTGTCAATGGTCATGAAGTTGATTTCGAAAATCCCCCGACACTCGACAAGAACATGCGTCACGATATCGACGTTCGAATCGACCGTTTCATTCTTTCAAGAGAACGACGTCAACGAACGACAGAAAGTGTAGAAAACGCATTACGTCTTGGTGGTGGAGCCCTTGCAGTTACCAGTTTACGAGTCCCTAAAAACCTCGATGAACTCAACGGAAAGAACCGTCCCGTGCATAAGGAAGGGGACACCGTTTCCTGGTCAGAGGAATTTGCATGTCCTGAGCACGGCGCTTTTATGCCAGAACTCTCCCCTAGAGTTTTCTCTTTCAATTCCCCGTTGGGAGCATGTCCTGATTGTCAAGGGCTTGGAATCCAACGCCAATTTAATCCAGAATTAATCATCGACGATACACTTGCAGTATCAAATGGGTGCGTACTTCCTTGGCGTCAATCAATGTCCCCTGGATGGTACAAAAAGCTGCTCCAACAAGTATGCGAACATTATGGAATATCGGCCACAGTCCCCTTTGGCCTTCTTGACGAGGACTCGAAAGACATCTTACTTCATGGGTCAGGGTCGACCATCATTCATTTCCATTTCGAATCAGACAATGGATCAGTCTACAAGATGAATCGTCCCTGGGAAGGCATCATTTCCCGGCTTGAACGAACATACTCAGAGACATCCTCCGATCGCACTCGAAACAGACTCATAGCATGTATGACCGACCTCGACTGCCATGCTTGTAATGGTGAGAAACTCAATCCAGCAGCTCGTTTCGTAACTGTAGGTGGAATCCGCCTTCCAGAGGTCAGCCGAAGTTCAGTTCACGAAGCGTACCAATTGATCAAAGCTCTCAATCCAGAAGCGGATGGACCTCCTGAGCAATATGCTGATGTTCTCGAAACCCTTGATGATAGAGCCCTCTTTATTGGAAATGAAATTCTCAAAGAAATCGAGAATCGACTCGGTTTCCTTGATAGCGTTGGGCTGGATTATCTCACCCTCGATCGTAAAGCAAACACGTTGTCTGGCGGCGAAAGCCAACGAATACGATTAGCGACACAAATAGGATCTAGACTTACTGGAGTCATGTACGTTCTCGATGAACCTTCTATTGGTTTGCATCAACGAGACAATGAACGACTATTGGAAACATTACGCGAACTCACTTCCTTGGGCAATACACTCCTTGTTGTCGAACACGACGAGGATACATTACGGCAAGCGGATTGGATCTGCGACCTAGGCCCAGGCGCAGGCCTTGAAGGAGGAAATATCGTTGCGAATGGAATTCCCTCCAAGGTTATGAAAGCAAAAGATTCGGTTACAGGCGCATATCTTTCAGGCCGAAGATCAATAAAAGTTCCAGAAAAAAGGCAAAAACCGTCAAAGAAATGGCTTACAATCAAAGGCGCCCAACACAATAATTTGAGCAATATCGATGTAAAACTTCCACTCGGCTGCTTTACATCTGTAACAGGGGTTTCTGGCTCTGGTAAATCTTCACTTATCTCAGGAATCCTAGCCCCATCACTTCAAAGATACCTTCACAACAGCGAAAAACTTCCTGGAAAGCACAAGGAAATCGACGGTCTTGAACACGTTGATAAGGCTATCATTATCGATCAATCTCCCATCGGAAGAACTCCTCGTTCAAATGCAGCAACATATACAAAAGTGTTCGATGAAATCAGAAAACTCTTTTCCAATACAACATTAGCGAAGGAGAGGGGATATACTCCCGGGACTTTTAGTTTCAATGTCAAAGGCGGTCGATGTGAAGCTTGTTCAGGAGCAGGTTCTATAAAATTGGAAATGAATTTTCTTCCAGACGTCTGGATCGAATGCGACATTTGTAATGGGAAACGCTACACAAGGGAATGCCTAGAAGTCACTTGGAAAGGGAAGACAATCCACGATGTATTGCAAATGCCTGTTGGTGAGGCGGTAAAATTCTTTGAACATCATCGGAAAATCCACAGGACACTCGAAACTCTTCACTCAGTAGGGCTTTCGTACATCAGACTTGGCCAACCAGCAACAACATTGTCTGGTGGCGAGGCTCAGCGAGTCAAACTCGCAAGTGAACTACGCAGACCCCCGCATAAACATACAGTGTACATACTGGATGAACCAACAACTGGATTAGCATTTAGCGATGTCCAAATGCTCATCGACGTTCTTCTTGAATTACGTTCTAAAGGTCATACTGTGATTGTTATTGAACACCATCTTGATGTTGTGAAGTGCAGCGATCACGTCATTGATCTAGGTCCTGAAGGGGGCGAACGTGGAGGGCAAATCGTGACCGCTGGTACGCCCGAGGAAGTTGCAGATGAAGAGAACAGTTTTACTGGAAATTTCCTCAAAACCCTCCTTTCTCCCCAGTGAAGTCCGCCGTAGTGTTCAAAGAGCGTATGCGATGAACTCTGTTTGGGTCGGAAGTCATGACAGTCCACGATGTGCGAATCGAAGTCACGCCTTTGCAAACAGAAGGGATGCGCGATGTACGCGGAGACGTTGTACGTCGGCAACTCATAGCCGACCATGGAGTCGATGTTGGAATCGTGCGCAGCATTTGCGGATATCTCGTCCGCAGTGAATACGACGCTAGTTCAATCACCCCCCGTGTACAGGATATTTTCTCCGATCCAATTATTGAATTTGGAGCAGTCGACACTTCAATAATTCACAACCCAGAATTCTTCTCAGAGGTACCGTCCTTATCCGTCACAGTTGGATTCAAACCAGGCGTTACCGACAACCCAGGTGCCGCTGCAAATGACGGATTTCAAGTACTCTTTCCAGATGAGAATGCATCGATATCTACCTATACAACATATGTTTTTACCAATCTTCCAGCGACTGTCGACAACACTTGGCTTGCTTCAACACTTCATAATCCTCTCATCGAGCGAGCAATTTTAGCAACCCGAGAAGAGATCTCATCAGGAAACGCATCAACGATTACATTTCCAGACAGGCCAACAATCGTCCGACAATCACCCTCAATTATTGATTTAGAAGTGGCGAATGAGGAATTAACTCGCCTCTCTAATGACGGCTTACTCGCTCTTAATCTTACAGAGATGCAGGCAATTCAAGCCCACTACAGAATGCCAGAGCACCAAACAGCACGCCAATTGGTTGGAATTTCGATAAATGCACCAACAGATGTGGAATTGGAATGTCTTGCACAAACGTGGAGTGAACACTGCAAACACAAGATTTTCGCAAGTAAAATACATCATGTCGATACTGAAACGAATGAAGATACGATCATCGATTCATTGTTCAAAACCCACATCATGAATCCTACTCATGATATGGCAAAGGAAGTCGATTGGCTTCTTTCAGTTTTTCACGATAATTCTGGAGTTATCGCATGGAATGACGATTGGAGCGTTTGTATGAAAGCAGAAACTCACAACTCTCCTTCTGCACTTGATCCGTACGGCGGTGCAATGACGGGTATTGTTGGCGTCAATCGAGACATTCTCGGGACTGGACTTGGAGCAAGGCCAATAGCGAATACAGATGTCTTTTGTTTCGGGCCGCCAACATGGACTGGGGAACTTCCATCCACCCTTTTCCATCCATCACGCGTCCTGCGTGGCGTGCATGCAGGTGTTCGAGTAGGTGGCAATGAATCTGGAATTCCAACAGTGAATGGGGCAATCGTGTTTGATGAACGCTATATTGGTAAGCCACTAGTATATTGTGGAACAGTTGGATTGATGCCCCGCCGCCTTGCAGATGGTCGCGAATCTCATGAGAAGAATCCAACGCCAGGCGATACCGTGTACATGGTTGGTGGCAGAGTTGGTTCCGATGGAATACATGGAGCCACTTTCTCATCTCTCGAATTGACAGATGAATCGCCATCAAGTGCTGTCCAAATTGGAGATCCGATCACTCAAAAGAAGATGATGGACATGATTCTTGAAGCCAGGGATGCGTGTTTGATTACCTGTATTACAGACAATGGTGCTGGCGGACTCTCTTCATCAATAGGTGAAATGGCTGAATACACAAACGGATGTGAAATCGACCTTGGCAAGGTTCCACTCAAACAAGAAGGCCTTTCATCTTGGGAAATACTGGTTTCAGAATCACAGGAACGTATGACCGTAGCAGTAGCACCAAAAGATACTGAAGCGTTTGAAGCCCTTGCAGCACTTCACGAAGTCGAAGCGACAGCTGTTGCCGAGTTCACGAATTCAGGATATTTCCATGTCAAGCATGGAGACGAAACAGTCGCATATCTCCCAATTGAATTCCTTCATGATGGCGTCCCTCAACTTGAGTTGGAATCAGAATGGGTCCCTCCAGTACTGCCAGAATTCAATCCACCGACTTCTCTTGACAACACAACACTTCTGGTGGAAATGCTTGCACGACCAAACATTGCTTCTAAGGAAACGTGGGTTCGTCAATACGATCATGAAGTCATGGCTCAAACTGCTGTCAAGCCATTCGTAGGAAAGGAACGAGACGGACCTGGAGATGCAGGTCTTATTGCTCCAATCCATGGAAATCCCCAAGGAATCGTTGTTTCATGTGGAATCGCTCCTAGATATTCGGACATTGATGCAGGGGCCATGGTCGCCGCAGCAATCGACGAAGCTGTACGAAATGCAGTATGTGTTGGCGTTGACATTGACAAAATGGCTGGGCTTGACAACTTTTGCTGGCCAGATCCAATCGAATCCGAAAAGACTCCAGACGGCAAATTCAAACTTGCACAACTCGTTCGAGCAAATCGAGAATTGGAGCGTATTTGTAGAGCATATCGTCTTCCATGTGTCTCTGGAAAGGATTCAATGAAGAACGATTACGGTGTTTGGCCAAACAAAATATCCATTCCACCAACGATGCTCTTCTCTCTATTTGGAAACCATGCCGATGTACGAAATACAGCCACATCGAATTTTAAGAAACACGGGCAACGCATCTATCTTGTTGGAAACAGTAAGAATGAATTAGGTGCTTCAGAAGTTGCTTACCACCTTAACGAAAAGAACCTTGTCGAAGGAATTGGAGGTCATGTTCCGAGATTACCTGAGCCAGAACGACAACTCGACATTTACCGAAGACTCTCCAAAACAATTCAAGATGGATTGATTCAAACAGCACACGACTGCAGTGAAGGCGGCCTTGCAGTAGCTGTAGCAGAAATGTGCATTGGTGGACGATTGGGAGCAATTATCGATATTGATGGAATTGGAGAAGGCGACTCCTTCTCTCGGCTTTGGAGCGAATCCCTTGGAAGAATTATTGTTGCAGTTGACTCCGAACACGAAATACAGTTTATTGAAGCCATGAGCGATGCAGACATCCATTTGATTGGAATGGTTACTGATGCCCAGAACCTCATTATCGAAGACGGTTATGATGAACTGATTCAAGCCAACATCGCTGACTTGACCAAGTCATGGAAAGAGGCGCTTGATATGACTGGAGGTGTTTGAATGAGCGACAATGTACGTGTAGCAGTACTCTTCGGTTTTGGTATCAATTGTGATCGTGAAACAGCAGCAGTATTCGATATGGTTGGGGGCACCTCAGAACGCCTTCACGTCAATCATCTTGTACGAGGCAATCGTAGTTTGGAAGAATTCGACATTTTAGCAGTCCCAGGTGGTTTTTCCTTTGGGGATCACCTTGGCAGTGGACGCCTACTAGGAAACCGACTTCGTTTCGCTCTTCGGGATCAATTACAAAAGTTCGTCAATTCAGGAAAACCAATCATTGGGATTTGTAATGGATTTCAAGCCTTGGTCAAGACGGGGCTTTTGCCTGGCCCGGAAAACGCGTCACTAGAGCCGGATTTAATTCAACGAGCAAGTTTGACTCTCAACAATACTGGGCGATATGAGGATCGATGGGTCACGTTGGAGTTTGATTCAGAAAGCCCATGTATTTGGACAAAAGGGATTCAGCGAATCGAATGCCCAGTTCGTCACGGAGAAGGACGCTTTGTTATGCCAACGGATGCTGAACTGGATCATCTTTCAACCAACCATCAGATAACTGTCCGCTATGTCGATCCATCAACCGAATCTGGGTCTGGGCTTTCAGATGACTTACTCCCATTCCCTTTGAGCCCAAATGGAAGCATGCGTAACATCGCTGGAATTTGTGATCCAACTGGCCTCGTCTTTGGATTGATGCCTCACCCAGAAGCATTCTACACAATGTGGCTTCATCCAGAACACACGTCAATGAAACTCGATGAGGATGAATGGGAAGGATCAGGCCTGCAGATCTTCAGAAATGCCGTTGAATACGTTCGAAGTCAACGGTGAGATTCAATGAGTCGTCGTCAAGACATCGACCAATTACGTGGTGTTGCAATTCTGCTCATGGTCATGGTGCATTCTGCAGCGACATGGGCTCCTTCCGATGCTTCAACAACAAACCTCCTTGCGTTGGTTATAGCAGGTCTAGGTGGGCTTGCTGCACCATTATTCGTTACAGTTGGTGGTTGGGTAACGGTTCAATCGAATTGGACACTACGAAAAGCCCTTATTCGATTTGTCTTTCTTTATGCAGCTCAAATTGCAGTGAATGTTTCTGCATCCCAACGGTTTGGTCTGTACTCTCCAGGAGTGCTTACATTGTTTGCTCTGCTCTATCTCACAGCACCTTTGTGGGTGCGGATTAGCCAGAACCTGCAGATAACAATCCTTGTTGGAATAAGCCTCCTAGTACTCAACCACAACCTTCTCTCAGTTCATGAGGCGTTAACCTGGGACGAGAGAACATACGTTGGAGGGATACTAGAACACATCAAACATCTTCTCCTAACAGGGACATATCCGTTCCTGCCTTGGGTTATGTTTTCCATCATCGGTGCATCACTTAACAATCACAAGCCTTCCCAGAGAACTCTATTGGCTCTTGGATCGGGAGGGGTTCTTGTTAGCGCATATTTCCTATACAGATCAGTGCAAGATGATATTCCATTTGCACAACCAGTTGGTGAAGCGATGTTGACCTTCTTCCCAGCAAATAGCGCTTTCTTGATAGCAGCTTTTTCAGGCGTGCTTCTCATTTGGACAATGCTCGAAAACAGGCAATCAATGATTGGTCTCCATCATTTAGGGAGATTATCGTTGACGCTCTATGTTCTTCATTTTATTCCGTTAAGCGTGTTTGCTGATGTGGATCTTAATCTCTATTCTGCAAGCGTACTTACCTTAGGTTATACGTTGCTGTGGTGGCCTCTTAGCGTTGCTCACCAGGCAAGAATACCAAGGTATTCACTCGAGAATGCAATGCGTAATATGACTCATCAAAGAGAGGAAGAGGGTGCCTAAGCACCCTCTTCCAATCATGACATGCTGAGGACAAATCACACAATCAAGCGTTCAATGCTTCGGTAGCCTTCTTGGCTCCCATCCATGCAACTACACCGAAACCGATCTTGTTGATCATGTCAGCAATGTTGTATGCAATACCCATCCAAAGTTCTCCTTTGGCACCGATATCAATGATATCGACTTCTGGGCTGAAGAGGTAACCGAGTGGGTAAATGATCCATCCAACGAGGATGAATGTTCGAAGTGCATCAGTACTCCACTTGAGTTCGTCTTTGATCTTGCTGTTATCAACACCAAGACCGTCATAGAGACCGAATGGAAGACCTGTAGCGACCATAATCATAGCCCAACCGACTCCTCCGAGGATGAGTGCGAGGTAACCGTCCATGAGACCAGCTTCTCCGACATATCCGAATCCAATCATGATGAGAGCACCTGTGAAGCAGATACCAGTGAAGCCAAGTCCGGCGAACTTGGCGTCAGTGATTGCATCTTTGCCGACAAGGCTTGGGAACTTGAGAGCCATCAACGGAACTGTAATGATCCAGTCCATGTAACGGTACTCAACAGATACGACTTGATGGTCGACGTAAACACCACGCATGTAGTAGTAGTGGAATGCAGCAATACCAACAATCAATGCAGAGATTGTCATGGTTGTTCTGTATTCCTTAGCGACGTTGCTTCTTTCACTCATGAAGAAGACGAAAGCTGCACCCATTGAGATGTAACCAACGAAGAAGAGGAAGAAAGTGACAAGTTCAAGACCGTCGTTACTTCCGTCGTTCAAAAATGGACATTCTTCCTCTCCAGTGAGCTCATTTGTTTTACACTCTGCGGATGGATTAATTATTTCTGCTGCTGCTGGCATGGCAACTGCAGTAAGTGAAAGCATCAGAACAGCAAATAGAACGCTGTTACGACGGTTTAACTTCAGGCTTCGTAGTTTAGTATCGCTATGATTTAGCATGTTACTCATGGTGTAACAATTTTGTTGAGAATATATACTTTCGTTTTCGCGTGCGATTATCTAAGAGCCAATAATTCCTGTCTGAACACGCCACAGTGCAGCGTATTTGCCATCCAAAGTCACAAGTTCGTCATGCGTACCATGTTCAATTATGGACCCATTTTCGAACACCACAATTTTGTTCGCATTTCGAACGGTGGATAATCTATGGGCAACAATCATGGTTGTTCGATCTCGGCTAATTTTGGAAATACTTCTTTGTAAAGCAGCTTCTGTTTCATTATCTACAGCAGATGTCGCCTCATCTAAAATGAGCAAAGGAGCATCCTTGAGAATAGCTCGAGCGATAGCGATACGTTGTCTCTGTCCCCCAGAAAGACGATATCCTCCTTCTCCAACCAGTGTTTCCCACCCCTTAGGAAGCGCCTCTATGAACTCAAATGCTTCTGCAATGATTGCAGCATCTTCGATTTCATTATCCGTTGCATCTTCTTTTCCATAACGAATATTCTCGCGAATTGTTGTTGGAAAAAGAGTAACATGCTGAGAGACTAAAGCGATCGAATCTCGAAGGGACGTGAGCGTATAATCCGAGATTGAATGTTCGCCCCATGATATTGTGCCTTTCGAAGGTTCAGCAAACCGAAGTAAAAACCTCGTAAGTGTTGTTTTTCCAGAACCTGTTGAACCTACAACTCCAATTGTTGTCCCTGCCTCAATATCCATACTGAAATCTGTAAACAACTCATCACGATCTGGATAAGCAAACGATACGTCGTTGAAATGGATAGAACTCTTTCCTGCAATATCTCGGACAAATATTCGCTTCCCATCTTCAATAGAACTTGGGCGCTCGAGAAGAGTGAGGATTCTTACAGAGGACGCCATGGCTCTTTGATACAAGTCAAAGGTTTCACCAAGTCGTGTAAGAGGCCATAGCAAGCGTTGCGTCATGAATACAAGAACAGAGTAGGCTCCAACGGCAAGGACTCCATCTAGAGCCAATTTACCTCCAAGCAGTAATGTTGCAGTAAAGCCAGCTAAAATGGCCATTCGAATCAGGGGGACGAATGCTGCCGAGAGACGAATGGCAGATTTGTTTGCGCTTCTGTATGATTCTGACAACGCCTCAACTCGTTGCAATTCTCTCTCTTCACTTGTGAAGGATTGGATGGTTGCCATCCCAGTCAAATCATTCTCAAGTAGAGCATTCAATTGGCCAGCAGTATGACGAACTTCTTGGTAACGTGATTGGAGTTTTTTCTGGTATAGGAACGAACCCCACAGAATCACAGGGATTGGAAGAACAGCAAAGAGGGCTATTTCCCAAGACAAGAAGAGGAAGACAGAACCAACAACAATCACGGTCGTTGTCACCTGTAAGAGATCATTAGCGCCCTTGTCGAGAAACCGCTCTAATTGGTTAACATCATCGTTCATAACGGCGAGGAGGTCTCCTTTCTGATGTTCATCAAACCAAGACATGGCTTGATGCTGAACGTGATCAAAGGTCACAAGACGCAAGTTGTGTTGGACAGTCTGCGCCAAATTTCTCCATAATATAGCGTAAAAATACTCGAACAGAGATTCCAATCCCCATATTACAAATGTGGCGACTGCAAGCACAAGAAGTTGATTCCAAGGGTCAATGACTCCCCAGTCTGCAAGCAGTGAATCCTCCTTCTGGACTACAACATCAACTGCAACACCAATGAGGAGAGGTGGAGCTAAATCCCAAATTTTATTCAAAATGGAACAAAGTATGGCAAGGCGAATCTTTCCCTTTGGGGCATCTGAACGCTTGAGAATACTACGTAGAGGCTTCTCTATTGCTTCCATGAATCCTTGCTACAGTCTTAGGTTTGTGAACTCTTGCCACACAAAATTGAAACAACATTAAATGCTATTGCAGTTCGAAAAAGGCCATGGATAACAAACTTGCTTCGGTCATTTTGATGGCGCTTCTCGTAGGTGCATCAATCGCAGTCTTTGCCTTATCCTCAAATGATGAAGAATCAAAAAACGATACAGAATCACAGAATGATGAGGTTGATCAAGGAGGGATTCAAATCCCGCCAGAGAATGTTGAACCAACAATCTTAGTGGAAAACCGAACATCAGATTGGACTGGAGTAAACCATACCCTCCAAGGATATGTTGTGGATGAAGCCCCTTCGAGTGTATCGCTTGAAATCACTATGCTCAACCAAGATTTCTCTCCATATCTTGCAACGATAACAACTCAAACTGAAGGGAATGGTTTCTGGGAGGTTGAATTCTCCGAATCGGAACCAGGCCAATGGCTTGTACGAGTTCAGGCCACAGATTCAGAATCAGCAAGCGTTGAGCGGCTTATTGAATACATTGTCAATGTTCCTGATGAACGAGATGTAGATGTGGTATTTTCTTGGACAGAGCCTGCGGAGAACGAGACAATAGGTCTCATCTCGGGGGCAATTCTACATCAATTCCCAGAGACCTGCTCAATCAAGTATCACCCTCTTGGAGTAAGCTCTTCAAATTCAATCATCGGAGAAGTGAACACAACAACGGGAACTTATTCGATTCTGTTTGATGTTTCTACGACGAACACTGAAGGCGATATTATTGCCGATTGTGGACTTTATACAATATCCTCTCAAACACTACGTGTAGATCTTCCAGTGACACCATCTTCAACCGATTCAGACAACGATGGTATCCCAGATTTGAACGATGATTGCGATGCCACACCAAGCGATGAGCCAGTTTATGGAACTGGATGTTCTGATTCAGAGACGGATTCTGACCAAGACGGCGTCATGAATGATGTCGATTTGTGTCCTGATACAGAACTAAACAGAGCAGTCAATCCCGATGGATGTTCACAATACCAGCTCGATGCTGATAATGATGGAGTAAGTAACGCAGTTGACCAATGTTCAAACACGCCGCTGGGCGAACAAGTCGATTCTTCTGGCTGTTCAGATTCACAAAAGGATACGGATGGCGATGGAATTTCTGATGATATTGACCAATGCCCCAATACACCTTCCGGTGAACAAGTCGGTCCAGATGGTTGCACATTGCCTGATTGGGCACCCGAGGACTCATGGATGTGTACGGATGGACAAGGCCCATGGGTCAAGGATTTCAACGGGGATGGAAACGGATACACTGCAAACACAAACGGCGTGAGCAGCCCAGGGGGGGGCGGTTCCGGGCCATGGTTCCAATGCGAAGTCTCTGTTACGGTTCAAAACAACGAAATGATTGTTGATAGTAATGGAATTCCAAATCACGATTTCTTGAGCACAATGGGTTGTTGCGCTCCGGAGATGGACTACACGGCGACGTTTCCTCTAAATCCAGTTAATGACACTACAGGAGGGCACGATACAACAAACTGCCCAGCTTCAGCGGGGCGTTGGGAATGTGTTCCAGACCGAGGAACTGTTGCGATGTCAGTCAATGGTGCTCCAATCTTTGGTCCAGAGGAAGGACCAGGGGGAGATGCAGTTGCACTTCACTTCGAATATTTCACCGAAAACCGACAGCCAATAACTCTTGGATGGTGTACAGGACACTCTGCTGGCCAAGGGGGCTACCATTACCACTATGACGCAAACTGTGTGTATTGGGAACCTGAAGCCGGGGAGACAATGGAAGATTACGACCCTTCAAAGATCAAGAGTGATGAACACAGTCCAATTATTGGATGGGCATTTGATGGCTATCCCATTTACGGGATGTATGGCTACAACGACGATCAAACCTCATTGAAAGCAATCACATCTTCTTATGCAATTGAGCGCACTCAAGAAGGAGGCGATCAAGGCTACAATGGAATTGATGATTGGAATTATGTTGATGGGGTCGGCGACCTAGACGAATGCAATGGACGATTTGGACCAACTCCAGAATATCCTGATGGAATTTATCACTATGTCAGCACCCCTCTCTCTGGTTCTCCAACTATGGTAACCGATACCAATGGACAAACTGTGGGGATGATTGGATTCCCATACTTCCTTCTCTGCTATCACGGCGTTGCGGACGTCGCTGGCCAGGACGTTGGAGGCGGCCAAGGCGGTGGCGGCGGAGGTGGCGGAGGACCACCTGGTGGTGGAGCGATACTGTACTCCTTCGCTCCAGAAATGGATTATCTCATTGATCACTATGAAATCGAAGAATTCATTGTTGATGTGAGTTTTTCAATTCTTTTCTTGGCTTTAATCGGCGCAGGAATAAAACGTCGTAAGAAGTGAAACTATGCGTATACTGATTGCTGCGATGACAGTGGCGATGCTGTGTTCAGGATGCATCGGAACGACCGATTTCTATGGCAACACATTGGAGCCAAAACCAATCTCTCCTTTCGAATTATTCGACGAAAATGGAGATAAATTCAATCTGTCAATGGTCGATTCAGACGTAATTATGGTCGGCTTTATTCACACATCTTGTCTTAACGAATGTGATGATTTATCCACGTCTATGAATGAAACATACAATCTTCTTTCATCTCAAGAACAGCAAAAAGTCTCTCTTCTCACTATTACAACAGATCCATGGCACGATGATAGTAACCGACTCTACCACTACAAAAGAAACAACAGTGTTGAATGGCCACACCTTACTGTTAGCAATATCAATTCTGAACTTGAAATGATCGAATCAGTTTGGGCATCCTTCGGCACCTCTGTGGAGGTATCTGCGAATCTGACAGATTCTCTTGCTCGTTGTTCAATCCATTTGATGAATTACACAGTAACTCACACAGTACATGCGGTCCTTGTTGATGTCGACCGTGATGTTCGAGTACAGTGGCTTCAATCAGAATGGGATTCAGAAAGCGTCGCCGCAGACATCAGAAAACTTTCATCTGAATGAAATCCTTTACCAACCGCGTCGCCTACAGGTAGGTAGAGGGTGTTGAAAATGTGGACAGATGAATCGCCCATGCTCCCTTCTCAATCTGGAAAAACGAGACATATTACACTCATTGATCCAGATAAACAATCGCCGGATGTAGCAGCTAACAGAGCATTAGTTGCAGTCGAATGTGGTACTTCAGCCATATTTGTGGGTGGATCGACCAACACTGGGAATGACCTTGTTCATGCTACATGTCAAGCCATTCAAGAGGCCTTAGAATTACGAATCTTTGCTGCAAGTCAACATCCTGATGCAAACGAAGAGATGTGGAACGTGCCTGTGATTCTTTTTCCAGGAGGCGCTCATGCAATGTCAAGCAGCGCCGATGGAATTCTTTTCATGATGCTCATGAACAGCCGTTCTCGCCGATTTTTAATCGATGAGCAACTCGCCGGTGCACCAATGATTGATCAATTTGGAATCAAACCAATCTCGACCGGCTACATCGTATGCGCTCCAGGAGGAAAGGTTGGAGAAGTAGGGGATGCAGACCTGATTCAAACCGATGATTTAGAAGCTGTATCTGCATATTGCAAGACAGCCGAAATGTATGGGTTCTCAACGATCTATCTCGAAGCAGGTTCAGGTGCATCAGTTCCTGTTCACACCGAACTCATTCAGGCCGCAAAGGCATCGAGCAAGTGCACACTCATTGTAGGCGGAGGGATTCGAACATCAGAACAACTCTTGGCAGCAGCCAACGCTGGTGCAGATTACATTGTTACTGGAACAATTACTGAAGAACACGATTCACTCGATAGTTTGAGAGAGCAATTGCACTCACTCATCAGCGCTCTCTGATTCTTCATCAAAGAGTACAGGATCACCGCTTCCACCTGGTGACGGTGGTCTTGCCTCATCAACATCCATTCCACTCTGGAGTTCGTCTTCATCAACATCGAGTTGCACACGCCCTCCTTCTGCGAGGTGTTGCATATCTTCCGCAGAAGGTGTTGAAAGAGTTCGCTTTACGTCAGGAGAGTTTGCATATGCTTCTCTCTTCGCTTCTCTGGCATCGTGGCCGCGAACCAATGAAAGGGAATCTGCAAAGACTCGTCCCACAACTTCACGAGTGCGCTCGCCTCTACGAACGCTATCAACTTCTTGCATAGCAACGTGATTTTGTGATTCTAATTCTCTTATCTCAGCAACACGGTCTGTGAGTGCAGCCTCAAGATCAGTGATTGTGAGCGACATCTGTTGAATACGCTCATCTCGCTCAAAGACATCAGTGTGGAGTCGGCGTTCGCGACGTCGTAGAGATTCATATTCACGGTTTCTTTCAAGCAAACGACGTTTCATTTCTTCGATTTGCTCAACTAAATAATCGTGCTCTGCAGAGACAGAGCGAGGACCTTGCATCACACGCTCGAGTTGCTCTTCGAGGTCTGCCAAACGTTGGTCTCGAGCATCAAGTAATCCACGCATACGATCTGCGATGTCTCTTAGCCGCTGTCGCTCTTCTTCAAGGGCATTGTTTGCAGCAACTTCCGCTTCGTAATGTGCTGTTTGTTCGTCCAGTTTGTTCTTGAGCGAACGAACCTCGTCGGCGGTAACAGAAGTAAGACCAGCGTCCGCTGCTTTTTCCAAAGCCTCGACCATCAAACCCATTCGTCCTTCCATCTCAGAAATAACATCATCTTGAGATACGCTAAGATCTCGTAATTGAGCAACCTCTTCGTGAAGGGCGTCTTGTTGTTCTTTGGAGAGAGATGATGCTTGAGCATCGAGTTCAGCCCGACTATCATTGAGCAAACGTTCAAGATGGACTATTCGAGCATCTGCTTCTTTCAATTGTTCATCTGCTTGGTGCAGACGTTGGATTTCAGGAGCGACATCATCCTCTCGCTCAGCAAGATCGAGTTCCAAGACACGGAGGCGTTGCTTGAGTGTAACAACCTCCTCATTTCGACGTCCTAATTCATCCCAAGCGATGAGAACTTCTTCGACGAGTTGCTCGATTGGGTACCCTTTGAGCATACCTTCAAGCGCAGCTCGGTCGTTCCCAGAGGATTGTCCATGGTTGGAGCCTGAATTTGCAGCGCCGAGCGTCATACAGTACCCTATCGAGACACAACCACTCTTGAACCTTCCCTGTCAAAGAAGGGCAAATAGCCCCGATTTTAAGGTGAAAACGACGAACCGAATCAGTTGATTGCGGTGTACATGTCATCAGGCATTTCGCCAGCAAGCATGAGAGCACCTTCTGCAACCTTTTCGAGTGGGTTTTCAACACACCAGACGTTTACGTCACCGATGTCTGAAATCTCTCGTGCGACTCGCTCTGCAAGCCCTTCAATGAGGGAGCCTCCACCGGAGAGAATGATGTTGTTTCGTAGAACTGGCTGGTATTCAGGGTCAGCTTCAGCAACGATTCTCTTGATTGCGTTTCCAACCTTTGGAATAAGGAGTTCACAAGCTTCTTGGATCAAATCACCGATATCGACGGTTTGATTCTTTCCATCAACACTCAAATTGACTTCAACAGTTCGTGTGTCTCCTCCAACATAGGAGGATTCTTCCTTCCACTTTCGAACCATGTCCTTGGTGATTTGAGCACCAGTGAATTTCTTTGAGATAAGAGTCATGAGTTCAATATCGAGCCAGTCTCCAGCCTCTTGAATTGTAACTTGATCTTCATCGGTTGGGAATGTACCGTGGATGCGGGCGATGTCAGTTGTACCTGCTCCTACGTCAACAACGATTGAACCGCCAATTTCGCCGATTCCAAATGCAGTTGCAAATGGTTCTGTAACGACCATAATTGCGTTGACTTGACCGCGTAGCGTAGCAACAAGGTTGCTCTTGTCAGTAAATGAAACGTGGCTTGGAGAGCAAATTACTCCGAATACTTCGTCGAACTCTTCAGGATCTACTGTTTCGATGAGGTGGGAAACGAATGCCTTAGCAGCAGCCAGGTTTGCTTCATCATCTTGTGCAACACCAGCAGCCATAGGACGGTATAGGTTGCAAGCAAGTTTGTTCTTCAACGCATCTGCTCCGAAGAGAACATCACGCTTCAAGAAGTTGCGAGCAACTGGGTCTTTTGGTCGTCCTACAACTGTCTCAATAGAATGCATGGCACCCGCACTGGATGCAATTGTCGATTGAAAGGTTCCTAAATCAATTCCAACATATAATCGCTCACTCATCATCATCACCTTCTCGGATATACAGGCGTGGATGCCATACGGTTTCAATATAGCCCTCCGCTCTCAAGGAAATTTTACACGATAAAAACCAATTCAGTCAACCTTTTCACGGGTCAAAATCTGGAAAAATACAGAAAGAAGGAGCGAAAGAACAAGGATTGACAAAATCGATGTCAAAAACCACCCAGAAGGCTCCTTTGCATCAATCTGGCTGATTTCATATTTTTCGATTGTAAACGCAGGGGATTTAATCAGATTCGATTCCGCTTCAGTCCACCAGCTTGTATTGCGATCAAAGGCTTGAATGACAACCACCCATTCACCATTTGGAGAGAGTGGGAAAAAGGCATCCGCAACAACGACATTACAGGTTTGCCATGAATCATTCTCGATAACAACTGAACAGATATCCACAACAATCGTTGAATCATTTGAGCGTTCGAGGATGATAGTAACATCAACAATATCCTCATCAAGAACAGAGAATGTCAAAGGAATTGTTGTATTATTGTGATTTTGTAATTGAGATGAATCAAAGAAGATTTGCGGGACACTATTTGTCTCCATACACCCGTTTTCTTGAACTGGGGTTTCCTTCATTGTGCCGAGGCAGTCGTCTATTGAATCGACAACACCATCGTCATCGCTGTCATCGATGCAACCATCCTGATCCACGTCCCAAGAACTAGCGTCTGTGAATGGGCACAAATCACTCTCATAGGGCACTCCATCATTATCGGCGTCTGTGTGCCCCACAGGGTCGAGGACGACGCCTTGAATTGCCATTCCAAAACCAACCTTATTTCCTTCAACACCAATCGAATCAGGGACATTCCCAGGGGTTATGTATCTTCCAACAACATAAACATCAACCCAATCACTTGAATCTAAGCTTTCAGCAGAGAGTGAGACGCCAACAGTTGTTTCATTTGAGTTTGGAAATGCACTCATATTCGAAGGATCTGCAAAATCATAATACAACATTGAAAATCCATTTTCTTTGTAGGTATCTCCAACGGCAAATCTACCATCTGGTAATTTTACGAGAAGTTGTAAGTCATCAACCATGTGGGGTTCGGGCTTGGCTTGAAATGCCATGCGAATATCAAGATCTTGACCCTGTTGAAGAATAAAACGCTGCTGAAAAACATCGCCAGTTCCCAAAAAAGGGCCTTGCGCTTCTGTCCCATCCCACGGGATAGACAGAAGTGATTCGAGCGGTTCATCGGCACCTTTTCTCTGATGAATTAGATCAAGCGGACTCCCGTTTTCCAATCGATAAGAATCATGAATCCATATATTTTCAATTGGGCGAACATCCCCCTGCATCAAATCGTTTTGAACCTCTTCGATATCAATCACTTCTGAGAGGTTCAAACGCCCCCATCCATCGTAGGAATTTGGAGACAGACCTCCGCCCATCCCCCCATTTCTGAATTCCTCCGACAATGGAGTTGTTGAGAGTGATAGAAGCGACTTCAAAAGAGGCGCTGAGGGAGTAAACCCTTCCCCAAGAAGGAGGTCATGTTGGAATGAAGGGGTGTTTGAAAACCATGGCTGAAGAGTTCGAGAATCAATGTTGACTAATGATTCATTGTGACCTGTGAACCAACCGTCCCGCACCATCTGTTCTAAGATGCTGGCGAATCCAGCAGCGGTTGGCGTGGACATACTTGTACCGCTAAGGGTGTGATGCCCCGAATTCCAAGTGTTGTTTTGACCATCTGATCGTGCGGAAGTAATTGAAACACCAGGGGCAAGGGCGAAAACGCCCCTAGTACCAGCTTCTGTAGGACCATGAACGGATGAATCCCAACGTCTAGGGTCATCATCTTTGGTAGATGCTCCAATAGCAATGACATTCCTTGCGTTTGCGGGCTCAAGGACCTCTCCACCGTTATTTCCTGGAGCGATGAGAGGAAGCGACCAGGGATACTCCCGAGTAAATGCATCGAAATCACCAGATCGAAGTGTGTATTCTGTCGTATCATCTCCCCAAGAATCTGAATGTAAGACAGCCCCATATTCAGATGATTCGAGGAGTAAATAATCAACATCTGGAGGGAGCCAACCCTCCTGTGAAACGATGTCTTGTACGACAAGTTTCGTTCCATATCCAAGGGCCATAGCAGCAGAAGGAATTTGATATTCTTCCGCAGTCGATACGGGGTGGCAACCTATCGAACCTGCAGTGTGGGTCCCATGTCGGTAATCGCTGTGTCCTTGAGAATCCCAATCATCAATTGTGGTATTGATGTGCAGAATTTTACGTTGCGAATCTCCAGTGCTATCGCTTGTTAGGTTCCTAAAGCAGGAGTGATCGGCATCGATTCCAGAATCAGCGATGCCTACGACAACCCCACTTCCATTTAATCCCAATTCCCAAGCAAGTGGAGAATCAAAATCAGAATTTGGTGATGAGAGTTGAAGTGCACTCTCGAGGTTTCTACTCACAGTTTCGAGGGTGGGCTCCAGCCATAGAAGGCCGTCTATTTCAGAAAACCATTCGATTGAATAAACTTCATTCCATTCGATTGTAACATGAGGTAAAACAGCATCATAGGCAAGGTGGAGAATTGAAATATCGATTCGCTCCGCGATTCGATCAATGATATCTTGTTGAATTTGCTCGGGTAAATTTGGTTCGAAAACAAGAGCAACAGATTGTCCTTTCATGGGAACTGATTGCCAATGGGCTGGTTCATTTTCAGATTCAATTCCGTAGAATGATTGGTACGCTCGTTCGAGTTTCCATGCAACGAGTTCAGTTGGAGACACAATTCTCAGAGGAATATATCCTCGTTGAATCGCCTCTTCCCATGCCGTTTGCGTCCACAGTTCACCACCAGGTAGCGTAAGCAATACTTCCTCCCCTTCAAGTTCGATAGGACCTTGTTCGTGCACCATTGAGAGCGGTGCAGCCAAGAGGAAGACAAGAAGAAAAGCGCTTCGCACAACGTTAGGGACCTCCTCATCGTTGATGAAACACGCGATGAGCCGTTTGACAAGACGACCATCGCGTTTAAATCAATCAACCAGTCGCGATGAACCATGAAGGCCTACCGTGTTGCTGGACAAGCCCCCTTTGGAAGAATGAGACAAAAGTTCTCTCTCGACATCGTTGCAAATTCAAAAGACGATGCTGAACACCGAGCATACTCGATTATTGGTTCTCGCCACAAGGCAACCAGACGTTCAATTAACATCGCCTCTGTCGGTGAAATCGATCCTCGAACATCGACCGAACCGGCAGTTCTACACCATTTCCGTGACCAAATTGCGGCAGAGGGTGGAAAAATCGCACCTACGGCTGAAGAAGAGTGAAAGGCACATCGCCGCATTCATCAATGACCCCCTCTAGGCTATGACGGGGCGATACATTGGAACAGACCGAACTTCAACAAACTGCACGACTCGTGGAAATGAATCGTGAACGTTATCACGAAGTCCAAGAGCGCGTTGAACAAGTGCTCAATGTACTTGGAGAACACGATGTCACCGCAACAATTCTCGAAACTCTTTCGAGTAAGAATCATGATTCCAAAATGAAAATGCACGTATCTATCGGCGCTGGTGTAACGCTCAGTTGCCAACACCCAGGTGGTGGGGAAGGAACTGCTATCATCGACTTAGGAAGTGGAATCTTTGGTGAGCGAACATGGTCAGATGCCGCCTCAATGACAAGAGAGCGAATGGAAGAACTAGGTTCTCTTTTAGAAAACCTTCAATCACAAAGCAAACAACTTGAAGCAACAATTTCATCTCTTGCTAAGACATTCACACAAGCAGCAGCGGCGCAGGAACAACAGCAG
This sequence comes from Candidatus Poseidoniaceae archaeon, assembly GCA_049623485.1. Classification (GTDB taxonomy): domain Archaea; phylum Thermoplasmatota; class Poseidoniia; order Poseidoniales; family Poseidoniaceae; genus MGIIa-L2. The sequence continues at coordinate 19,339 of JBMZTB010000003.1, read as the reverse complement.
ATCCCTATTGTTGAACAACCAGTTGAACAACCAGTTGAACAAGAGGTTGAACAAACCCAAGCTGAACCAGAGGAAACACCCAGTTCAAAACCAAATCGCCGTCGCGGTGGAATGTTTGGTAATGAACTAACACTGGATGATTAGGTGAGACTATGGGCTTGTTTGATCGATTCAAACGTCGTGTTCAAGAAGTTGCTGAAGAAGTTGATTCGGAAGAGTTGACTGCAACTGAGGACTCTGAGGAAGGGCAAGCCGCTCTTCAAACTGCGACAAAGATTGAGGAAGATTGGGAAGATGAACCCATTTCTGAACCTGAAGAACTTCCACCAGAACCGACTGATTCTGAAGATGAATGGGATGATTGGGACGAAGAAGAAGATGAGATAGAATTGCCACGCCAACTTTCCAAAAAAGAGCGAAAGCGTTTGGAAAAATTGGAGAAACAAAGGGAAAAGGAATTGCGCCGAAGAAAGGCGACTGATGTTGCCAAGCCACAAGGATCTCGCGTCGATCTTTCAATGATGAGGACAACAACAGGACGTCAACTTGTTGAAGTAAAAACAGCTCCAAAAGGTTCGACTGAAAAAGCCGAGATTGAAACAGAATCCGGCTCAGTTTCAATCGATCTCGGTGGCGGTATTGTCTCTCAAGGCGGACGCGTCATCAAGCAAGGAAAAGTTCTCGACGATCTTCTTGAAGAATTGGAATGGATGCTTCTCGAATCTGACATCTCAAGTGAAGCGGTCACTTCAGTACTATCTGCACTAAGGAAGAGCCTTGTCGGTGCACGACTTCGTAGAGGTGCAGAACTTGCAAAGGTTCTCGAGGCTGCCCTAAAGCGAGCATTGCGCAATCTTCTTGCTGCAGGATATTGGGATTTTGATGCCTCGGTCCAATCTTACTTAGATGCTGGAGATGCACCTGTCGTGGTCATGTTGGTTGGCGTCAATGGAACTGGGAAAACAACAACGGCTGCAAAGATTGCACACCGCCTTCAGTCGAATGGCCATTCAGTCATTGCAGCTGCAGGCGATACGTTCCGTGCAGGAGCAATTCAACAACTCGAGTCTCATTGTGAAAATTTGGGAATTCGTTGCATCTCAAGTCAGCGTGGTGGCGATGCTGCGGCAATTGCCCGTGATGCGATCGAATCTGCAAAGGCAAAAGGAATCGATGTCGTCCTTGTCGATACTGCAGGTCGAATGCAAAACAAAACCAATCTGATGAAAGAATTGGAAAAGGTTCGAAGGGTTGCAGACCCTCATCTCGTATTGTTCGTAGGCGATGCTTTGGCAGGAAATGATGCAGTTGATCAGGCAAAGATGTTCCAAGAAATGATGAAATTCGATGGAGCAGTCCTTTCCAAAATGGATACGGATGCTAAAGGTGGAGCGGGTCTTTCTATTGCCTTCGCTACAGGAAGACCAATCGTCTTCGCAGGTGTTGGCCAAGGTTACGATGATCTTCTTCAATTCAATCCAGACTGGCTTTTGGATGAAATGTTTTCGTGAGGTGAAATGATGTTCCAGGATGAAGAAACAGAACGGTTCTTTCAGGTTGTCCACCTTTTCCAACGAACTGCTATGGTTAATCTTGGTCTTTTAGAACATCCAGAAGGCGGCCCTAGGTTTAATTTTCAAGAAGCCAAAGAAGCCATCGACATTCTTCGAATGCTGAAAAACAAAACTGAAGGAAATCTCGATAATTCTGCTAGAGCCATGCTTGATGGTGTTGTCAGTGAATTACAAATGCAATTCATGAACGGTCCAAAACGCAAGAAAGCATTGGAAGAGGACGCTGCTAACATGGAAAATGTTCGTCAAACGTTCAACAATCCACGATCTGCACCGGTCGAAGACATAAGTAGCGAAGAATGAACATTTTCAACAAATACCATCGGTTGATTGATGAGCAAGAAACAAGTCAGACGACTTGGTTGCGATGTCTTACGTAAGTGAAGTTTCATCCGAAGACGCACCAACAGTGCTCATTGTAGATAACAATCAGATGTCGATTATGAGGCTGAAAGAGGTCTTTCGAAAGCGTGGTTTTGCTCTCGTTGTTTGCGAAGATGGGGACGTGGCAGTCGACGAGTACATTCGCATCAATCCTGAACTGGTTGTCATGTCACTTGACATCCCATCATTAGACGGGCATTTGGCAGCCCTTGAAATGAGAGAGCACGGCGGGGACTCGAGGATTTTATTCATCGCTCCAAATCGACTCTCAGATCTCGCCGAGCAAGCAACATACTCGGCAGGAGCTGTTGGATGGCTTACAAAACCAGTTACACAGTCTCAATTGGATGAAATTTGGGATCAAGTACTGGGGAATATTCCAGAAGCACCTGGGCTGGAAGATTTGGATAAATTGTATCCAGAAGATAGAATCAAAGTTGAGCCTGATGACGCTTTACCTGCACTTCCAGTTCTCGCTGAACTCCCACCTTTGGAAGAACTTCCTCCATTGGAACTGACCGTTTCAACAGAGGCGCCTGCAGCGAAACCAAAGAAAAAGAAAAGACTTCGAAACTTTTTGATTTTCCTTCTTCTTGTTGGGGCTGGCGCAGGCGTTGCGTATCAGCAAGGCCATCTTGATGGACTATTGTAACGGCCCTTGCTGAACAACAACTCGAGGTTGATGTTGTACAGGTTGAACGAATTGTCCCTGAACTTGGATTAGTTGACCTTCTTGAATAATCGATCCTGCAGGTGCTTGTATGGTTTCTTCTCTCCGATAGGTATTGGTTGTTAGAAGACTCGGATCGCCTCGTGCAATTTGAGCATCAAGCTTTCTCGCATTCCAATATCCCCAATAGACCAATGCTAGAAGACCTCCAAAGAAAACCAATCCAATTAGGAAGATGATGACGTTCATGTTATCTCTCCATGATTCCTTTCCAAGAGGCTTGAGCGTACTTAGCAGCCTCTACAGCCGGGTTGTCCTTCCCATGAATTCCAGAACCGACTATGATACAATCCGAACCTGAAAGGACAGCTTCGCAAGGATCTCCATAACGCTGTCCCTTAGCGCCATCGCCAGTTGCTAGATTAATCCCGGGGGTCCAAATCAACTTAGAACTCCCAACCAATTCTCTTAGTTCAGAAATTCCAGACGGCTGGCTTCCATTTCCAATAAATCCGAATACTCCCGGATGTTTTGAACCATGTTCTACAACAGTTTTGGTATAGGATGGAACAAGGAGATTGCCGCGACTTGACATCTGAGCAAGTAGCAGAACGCCTCCGATACGTCCCTTTCTTTCCCAAGCAGACTGTATGCCATCGACAATATCGGGGCCACTGATGAGATGGGCTGTGACAAGGTCTGACCAACTTGCAATATCATAGAGTCCAAGCATTTGATTTTCACTGATCTTGCCAATATCAGCGAATTTTCGATCTTCAAAAATGAGGAGGCCGAGATTGTTCGCCTTGTTGCAGAACGCTTCCCAAGCCTTTGGAGTCCAATCATCGACCATGTCGACATGCGTTTTCAACGCAACAATATGTGGATGTACAGCATCGAGTAAGTCGTTCAACTCACTCATTGTTGGACGATCAGCAGCCAAACAAACCAGTGATTGCTTTTGCGTCGCGAGTTCCATGTATTGTCGAGCCATTGGAAGAGTTGCAGATTCCCAACGTTCTTTCCAGACACTTGCAGGCTCCATAGTATCCCCCAAGAGGTGCTATCAATCATAGTTTACGGAGGATGCGCAAATCGTTTATGCAACCATGTGGAGGGATGAACATGACGCAGAGGCGCACCATCAAGGCGATGCTTCTCGTAGCGTTGTTGTTGAACGTCCTCCTTGCTGGTTGCTTTGGTTCTCCGGAATCAGCATCCCAAGAAGAAAGGACTTCTTCGAATTATCCTGATATCTACGAACGCCATACCCTCGAATGGAACTGGACTGGATCGTATTCTAGAGTCCTTGAAGATGGACCGCATGAGCCCCTTTCCGTCCAAGAAGCAACAATTGATGTAGACACCTCAGGAACTTGGGAAGGTGGGCCGAACACAGCGGAAGTGCACTTGTCTTACTGGCTTCCTTCCAATACAGAAGTAGGTGAACAAGTCCCTGTAATTGCCGTCATCAGCCCATATTTTTCTTATGGCCAGCCAGGAAGCGAATCATCTCCAACAAATGTCGTCAGTGCTGGACGCGGCGAATTCATCTATGACAATTTCATTCCTCACGGGTATGCTTTAGCCCAAGTCGCCGTCTTTGCGACCGAAGAGAGCACTGGCTGTTTCGATTACAGAGGTGACGGAGAAGGACAAGGCATCCATGCCGCAGTTGAATGGCTCGGCACTCAGAACTGGAGCAACGGAAACGTTGCCATCTATGGAAAGTCCTACGAAGGAGCAACCGCATGGGAAGCAGCAGCACAAGGGAGTTCTCACCTCAAGACGATAGTTCCTATTTCTGGAACGACAGCACTCGGGCCGCTTCTCTACAAAAATGGAAGTGCCGAGGCTCGAAGTCAAATCATGCATTCGAATTATGGTGGCTCTATTCTTGATTATGATGCAGATGATTTGGACAATATGTGCGCTGACGTTGTAGAAGGTTTCCTAGCAGGGCCCACCCGCTATGGTCTAGGTGAACTAGATCCGTACATGGATAATTATTACGATGAACGCAGCCATATTGACAAAGCGCTTGGAAAATACAACGGAAGCATCTATTGGGTTCAAGGCTTACAGGATTGGAATGTTGATCCGCATCAAGTCTTTGGAGGCCCACCTGGAACCAATTGGTATCAAGCCTACATTGATGCAGGTTACGATGTGGCTGGAATGCTCGGCCAATGGGAACACAACTATCCAGATCAATGGTCAAAACACAACAACCAGGAATCAGGATATGGTGGAGAAGCGATTCAGAATATGACTCGATGGGACTGGGGCCAAGATCTGTTTGAATGGATGGAATACTATCTCAAAGGAATTGGAGAAAAACCAGATTTACATGCTCAAGTCCAACGAAATGACGGGCAATGGCGAATTGAAGAATCCTGGCCGCCTTTGGATGTTGAACGCCTTCCATTGGAACTTTCAGATTGCGTAAATGATGGGGCGTTTGTTGGAGGAGGCGCCCCAGTCGTAGGAGGTGGACAAACGCTAACAGTGAATTGTCCTGCAATGAGCGATACAGAGAACCTCCATATCGCAGGTCTTGCAACGATTCATCTGACTGCAGTCCCTACATTTGATGGTGGACAAATATTCGTTGAGATGCAAGATGCTGAAACAGGGATCCGTTTAGGACATGCTACAATGGATGTTCGATACCATGCAGGAGGATATGAAGCTCAAACCGTGATTCCTGGAGAAGCGATTACAATGCTCATGGAATTCCAAGCGATCGACGCTATCCTTCCTGCAGGCCATGGGTTACGTTTTGTTCTCTCAGAACAAGGCGAAGATTACCTAGCACCTGCCTGCGGAACAACCTGTACAGTCCACGTATTACCATCACTTTCTATTGTAGAATTGCCCCTTATTGAGCGAACAGAAGCAGATGTCCTTATTACGCCCCAATCTGAAGAAGCGGCGAACAATAATTGACAGTTTTCGGCCGAAATTCAATCGTTGAACGATTGAATAATTTTACAATAAAAAACGAGCATTTGATAAATTTTATTCCAAGATAAAGAGTAAAAAATAATCATTTAATTATTAAAAACGTATATTTTTATTCGTAAAGCACAAATATAGCCAAAAATAGTGAACAAATGATTGATATACCGTCTACGATACCTTGTATTTGATGTCCACGAAATCAAAATTAGAATACATCTGGCTTGACGGTTACGAACCAACACAGAATATGCGAAGCAAAACCATGGTCAGAGATGACTTTTCAGGTACCCTTGAAGAATGTCCAGAATGGATGTTCGATGGTTCTTCAACACGCCAGGCAGAAGGAGGGGCGTCTGATTGCCTTCTCAAACCAGTTGCAATCTATCCAGATCCACAACGTATCAACGGTTTCCTTGTTATGTGCGAAGTACTCAATCCAGATGGAACACCCCATGCCTCAAATGCTCGAGCTACAATCGACGATGATGACAATGATTTCTGGTTTGGATATGAGCAAGAATATTTCATTATGGATGTTGATACACAACTCCCAGTTGGTTTCCCAGTAGGAGGGTATCCTGGTCCACAAGGACTGTATTATTGCTCAGTAGGAGGAAAGAACACTCACGGACGTGCCTTCGTTGAAGAGCATGCAGATCTTTGTCTAGAGGCAGGAATCAACTTTGAGGGCATTAACCAAGAAGTTGCATGCGGCCAATGGGAATTCCAAGTCTTCGCTAAAGGTGCTAAGAAAGCTGGCGATGAACTCTGGGTTGCTCGTTATCTTCTCGATAGATTAACCGAGAGCTACGGCTACTACATCGAATATCATCCAAAACCAGTCCAAGGAGATTGGAATGGATCTGGTATGCATGCCAACTTTTCCAATGGTGCTATGCGCGATGTTGGTGGAAAGGACCTTTTCGACACAATTTGTGAAGCGTTTGGGCAGAACATCAAGAAGCACATGGACGTCTATGGCGCCCACAACGAACTGAGACTAACCGGTCTGCATGAAACTCAATCAATCGATCAATTCTCATACGGAGTTTCTGATCGTGGAGCGTCCATTCGCGTACCAGCAACTGTTCCAACCGATGGATGGGTTGGTCGTCTTGAAGACCGCCGCCCAGCATCCAATGGCGATCCATACAAGATTGGCGCAGTCATTATTGAGACGACAAAATCAGCAATGTGATTGACGTTTTTCTCATCGCAAAGAAATTCGAGTCCACTCGAAATGAGTGACAAACGAACATCTACGGCACAGATTGCCCACTGCGTATACGGTATACGCCAACGGTAATGCCAACGATAAAGGCCAATGTAAGTATGTTTGATACGATCATTGCAATCGAATTTACAATGATTCCATAGACGAGCCACAGGGATAGTGATACGCTTACAGCAACAAATGTTGGAATTGAAATCCCCTCCTCTTTGCCATCTACCCAAACTCTGCGGATTTGAGGAATCCAAGCGAGAATACCAATCAAACCACCTAAGAGGCCTATTGCTTCAATCCAAGCTTCAGCCATCAACCCCACTCCTTTGGTCGCTTTGAGGCATCAATTGAATCGATCATCATCCAATCGATCTCTTCTGCTTGGGTTCTGCCAACGACATGCATTTTGACAGCAGGACCATCTTTGCATTTGAGTTCAATATTGCGTCCACTTTCATCATTGAGGTGGATTTTGCTAAGTTTGGGCTTGAGCAATGTCAAGATGCTTCGTGGGTGTTGACATGTCGCCGTTAATCCACCTTGACGCGTCGTATCCCATTCATCGACACCAGACCCTAACCCAAGACTGAGAAGATCTCCCTTTACTTTCAATCCCCCGTGCATATGGATTTCATCCCACGTGCCGAATCCAGCCATGGTTTCCATAATTCGAGGGTTTTCTTCTCCGCCTCCACGCTTTTGCAAAAGTGCGAGTAGTTGCTTCTCGTTCAGCATTGTTGCTGGAAGTTCGGGCATATTCCCTGGCCATTCAAGTCGTTGATGGGTCATAGCCACGAATGTTTGAATATCGAGTTTATCATCAGGATATCGTTCAGCATGAATCTCTGTTAACAGTCTTGTTTTTCGAGCGATACGGTGAGCGACAGTAGCATGACTGTGCATCGTCCCATTGTTTCGATGTTGAATGAATTCACCATCTTCCTTGACTTCAAACCGGCCTGACCAATGCTTTTGTTCAACCACGAGAACAACAGAACCTGAAATTAAGATCAAATCGATTTCTCTTCTTCCGCCATCTGGATCAGGTATGCGTACAGAACCATGTACTGACCAGTTGTTTTTGCGTCCAGCAGCCCGACATAACTTCTCGAGTCGTAATTCTGAATTATCTCCAGCCTGATGTATCTCGTCAACGGGTTGTTTCAAACACCGTCTCCGCCAAAGATTCCATCGTTGTTTGAATCCCAACCGATCACCTGAGTAATGAATCAACAGAGTCTACAATCAGAGAAGGCATTTGTTCAGCACCTTCTTGGAGTTGGTGAACATCATCCATCGTAGCTTCACCAGACAGAACGAGAATGCCCATGCACCCAGCTCGATTTGCCATTGCAATATCTGTATAGAGGCGATCTCCAACCATTGCACATTCTTCCGGCTTTAATCCCAAGGCTTCGATTCGGTGCAGAATCATTCCAGCATTTGGCTTCCCTGAAATATGCACTGGATCAACGCCAGTTGTTACTTTGAAAAGAGCGAGGAATGCGCCGACATCGGGCAAGCCCCCTTTGGGAGAAGGGCAGACCATATCTGGATGTGAAGCCATCAAAGGAACTCCGGCATGAAGGTGCAAGCTTGCAGTTTCCAACTTCTCATATGTTGTTTCAGTGTCGTATCCTAAAACGACGTATTGTGGATTCAATGAACGAGTTGAAATCCCTTCCGCCTCTAGCATTTTGCACATTCCTTCTGTACCGACACAATATGTTTTTGTTACGTTATTCTTATGCAACCAAGCCAAACAATCGTGCGTCGATAGAAGAACATCATCAGCCGTTGCTGGAATACCCATTCCTTCCAATTTTTTGACATACTGCGTAACACTTCTCGATGAATTATTTGATAGGAAGAAGCGTTGAACGCCCTGTTCATCACAACGATTCAGGAATTCAAGAGCCCCATCAATGAGATTTCCACCAAGATATATTGTCCCATCAAGGTCTAGAAAAACCGCCTTAATCCCGTCGAGAGAGGCTCCCATGTTGTGCTCTTAGAACATCAAGGTCTTGAACATGAACCATGGAGAGTGAAGATTTTCTTGCGCTTCTTTGCTTGCAATCATTTCCGTCATCATTTCTTGAAGAGCTGGCTTTTTGCCTGCCTTTCCAACAAACCAATTGAGCAACCAAGAGCGACGAGAGAGAGATTGCATACGATAACTATTGGTTAATTCCTTACCGAGTGCAGACCAGACTTCTTCCTGATAATCCATTGGATTTTTCCCTTCGAGGATATGACGTGCAGCGATTTCCCCCGTTACTAGAGCGTTTCCAACCCCTTCCCCAGAAAAAGGGTCGATGAGGCTTGCAGCATCTCCAACCAACCACGCCCCCTTCATTGCCATTCTTCGTGGCTGAAGTTTCTGTTTCTTTCTCGGGGATCCGAATGGAAGTTGCCAACCCTTTGCCGTACCTTTTACCAAGGTTGCATCAGCAAAGCGTTCTTTGAACTGAGGATGATTGGCGATAATGTCACGTTGCAGTGCTTTGAGTTTCTTCGATTGTTTATCCATGAGATGCATAACCATCCCACAACCAACATTTGCTCTACCGTTGCCAAGTGGGAAAATCCAGAAGTACCCAGGTATGATATCATCTACGAAATGAATTTCGATATCACCGATGTCTTCCTCACACCCCTTGACATTATCCCAGTATTCGCGATAACCCCCGCAGTAATGCTTTCTGTCAACCATTACTTCGTTGTAAGTATCTACGACCAACGCTGTCGCAACAGGGCAACGATATCCTGCTGCACCGACAATTGCTGGTGCTTTATATTCGAGAACATCGCCTTTTCTCCCGCCTATCTTGAGACGTATTCCAGAAGCGAATCGATTATCCTTTGAACCATTCCCAGGATCATTTCCCTCATTGAACAGAACATCGGTAACATCCGCTCCCTGTAAGACAGAACCTCCGTTTTCTCGAACAAGGTGTTGAACTCGATCGAACAGAAGATGGTCGAACTGTTCTCTGGGGAGCGAATATCCGGCCTCTAACCGAGCAACATCCTCTTCAGGCAGAGGGACTCGAACCTCTTTGCCATTTGGACTTGAGAACAAAATTCCATTGACTCTGAAGTGGGGTGTTCCCTCGAGTGTTTCTTTGACACCTAAGGCCTTGACGTGCGAAAGCGATTTTCCACCAACAGCATCACCACAGACCTTGTCTCGAGGCCAAACACCTTTCTCAATCAGCAGTACGCGTTTTCCTGCCATGGCAAGATATCCAGCTGCAGAAGAGCCACCAGGGCCACCACCGACTACAATTGCATCAAAGGAAGTACCTGATACAGGGATATCCCCAGTATCAATTGGCTGAGTCCATGACGCCATGGTTGCTGGACTTCACGATGCTCTTTGAGGCTTCTTACGACACCATCATCACTATGCGCTTTGGGTGAACATCGTGCTTTATGCAGACCGTGACGCGACGTCAAGCGGTATGGGGCCTGTTGGTCGTAACCATCGTTTGGGGAGCGACATTCATTTGGATGAAACAAGCCATGAATGCTTTGCAACATGAAATCGATTTTTATGGTCAAACTGCAGTCGTATCTGTTCTTGTTGGCGGGCGTTTCCTGATTGCAGCAGTTGCACTTTTTATCGGCTCTTCAAGAGCCAGATCTGCACTTAGAGAAAGGGAATTGTGGAGTGGAGGGACAGTCCTCGGCCTGATTCTTCTTGTCGGTTTCACGACTCAGATGGTTGGAATCGATACGATTACGCCATCCACGTCTGCCTTTTTGACCTCTCTTTATGTCGTGTTTACGGCGATGATTTCAACCAAAATGACAGGCCAGCCTGTCACTCGGATGATGATTGCAGGCGTCCTTTTAGCGACATTCGGTGCAGGCTTTATCGAGGGCCCTCCCCACTTATCATGGGGGAAGGGAGAGATATTAACCGTCATCTGCGCATTCTTTTTCGCACTTCACATCATTTTTACCCAATCGATCACACAACGAATGGATCCAATGGGCGTTACCATAACCTCTTTCCTTGTTGTCAGCATTGGAAGTTTAGCAATTTCATTGCTAATGGGTGGAAGGGACGCATTCAGACTTTGGGAATTAACGCTTCAGCAAGATGTTCTTTTTCCTCTTCTTTGCTTAGGACTGCTCGGTTCCCTTTTTGCTCTCTTGTTGCTTAACTTATTGCAACGATATTTGCACCCTGTTCAGGCTGCAATTATCTATGGTCTTGAACCCGTTTGGGCTACAATGTTTGCACTTGGCCTAGGTCTAACAGATTGGACTGGTTGGATTGCTATAGGAGGATCTGCGCTTCTTTTGGGCAATATTCTTGTGGAATTACGACAATCTCCTCCAAAAGAGGAAGAATAACCCATCAAAATCTTCCACATCGTTGAAGGGCTGGAGGCAACTCGTTGGAGTTGGGCTGAAACATGGGCGACAACCAACATCACCAAGACGGAACTAAAAACGTGCACGCAGGGACGAATCACGTCGGTGAATCAGTCAACACCCCGATTTTTCTTTCTTCAACATACAAACTGACAGAAGAGCGCTATGCAGGGTGGGCAGCAGGAGCTCAACATACGCTTCTTTATTCGCGTATATCCTCTGTCAATTCTGATGCAGTTGCTCAAAAAATATGTGCAATGGAAGGCGGAGAGGATGCAGAAACCTTTGCAAGCGGCATGGCTGCAATATCCTCTACATTGATGATGCTCTTGAGCCAAGGGGACCATATGGTGGCATCTCCCGATGTTTATGGGGGAACCTATGGGTTGATCACAGAAGAACTCCCTCGTTTCGGTATTGAAACAACCATGGCCGATATGACCGATCCGTCATCGTACGAGGCAGCAATTCAACCGAACACGAAAATTCTGTACATCGAGACGATTACAAATCCAAACCTCAAAGTCTGTGATATTCCAGCAATGGTTGAAATCGGAAAAAGACACAATCTCCTTGTCATCATTGACAATACATTCGCTTCGCCTTGGGCTTGTAAGCCAATTGCAATGGGCGTAGATTTGGTTATTCACTCGACCACAAAATACCTAGGTGGACATTCTGATTTAATCGGTGGTGCAGTTGTTGGCTCAAAGGAATTGATTGCGAAAATCTTCAAGGGAAGAGTTCACTTTGGAGGGTCTCCAGATCCTCACAACTGCTATCTTCTAGAACGCGGAATGCGAACTCTTCATGCTCGCATGCCATTGCTCACATCCAATGCAGCCACGCTTGCACAACGACTTGACAATCACCCAATGGTTGTGCGTGTCCAACACGTTTCACTGCCATCTCATTCAGAGTATGATGTCGCTCAAAGAGTTGTGCCGAAGGGCTGCGGAATGCTCGGGATTGTTGTTTCGGGAGGCGATGAAGGCGCTATGGATTTCATGTCAAGATTGAAACTCTTCTATGAAGCAACGTCGTTGGGAGGTGTCGAATCTCTCATTGAAGTTCCAGCAACATCAAGCCATATGGCCGTTCCAGTAGATGTTCGAATCGCTGCTGGAATTGAGCCAGGTTATGTTCGAATTAGCGTCGGAATCGAAGATGTTGAAGATCTTTGGAACGACCTGAATCAAGCACTTTCACAGTGAAGGTAAAGGCTGCTGTTGTCCAGTAGCAGTATGCAAATTGTTCAATGCATCAATAAATTCGGTTTGGTCATTATGTTCTGAATCGAGAAGGTTCTTTCCTGCGTTAAGCAAAACTTTCGTTGCTGCCATCCAAGCCCCACCTCGGTCTCTTGCAAGAGATTCAAAGTGCCAATCCTGGCCACTTGAACGCCCTGCAGCACACAACCATGACCATCCAGCAGCAGATTCATCGATGCCATCATGGCGTGAAGTTGCAATACGTTCTGCAATTCCAGGACCTTCCAACAATCCAGTCAAAATCAAGTCATGGATTGAACCAGTTGGTCCAGAAATCTGTTCTTTACTGAATGGAAATTTAGCTTTCTTCTGGGCTTTCTCTCGGGCGGTTCCTAGGCTCTTGAGGAAGTTCTTGAGAGGTTTTGGCTTTTTCAGTTGCTGTTTCCAAATGATTTCCGCTTCGTCTCCATGTATGCCTATGTGGTCGAGACCCGCAAGGCCATTTTCTTCCCACAAAGCATTGACAGCGTCGCTCAGACTTGCACCTTCCATTACCTCAATGATCTTCCCATCACGTTCACGAAGTCCTCCGCGCGAATCAATTCGCACACCTTCGCTTGACTCTTGCATAGCATGAAGAAACACGCCCGCAGCCAATGTTTTCTCATCATCAGCACCCGTCATTTCAGATAGGGCTGTAAGAATTTCTTCAATCGAAGAACCTTCGCACCAGGATGAACCCATAAGCAATCCAGAATCCAATGAATCAAGGACTGCACGTTGGCAAGCCATACTCAAACTTCCTTCAGGAACGGTAAGGCCATGCCAGCCAGAAACAATCTTCCCTAACCCTTCCAGTGCGCTATCAGGGAGTTCGTTTTCAGGATTCCATCCCATAGGAATCCACATCGCATCAATATCAACAATTGAGGTCAAGAGTGGAGGGAGCATTGATAGGGCAAGATGATGGACAAACGCACTCTCTTTCTCACCAGTTGCTCGCAATGATTGAAGATCGATTCCAACAATAGGTCCATGTTTGAACGTTAGGCGAACCCATCCCTCATTGGATGGAATGCTGTTTAGGACATCACTTGGAGCGATATCTCCAGTAACAAAGACATCGATTCCTTCGACGAGTTCATGCTTAAAATCAAATCGAGAACGTTCGAGAACATCTTCGAGCCATCCAGGAGGAGGGGTTGGATTTGGCCCAGTACAGACGAAACCACCTTCCCATGAGAAGAAGTACATTCCTTTTCGAGCATGATCTTCCCAAGGTAGGAGGCGAAGAGTGAGATTGTGATGGTTCTGTAATCCTGCGAGATACCCCTGCTTTCCATCTCCTCTTCGAATGAATGAACCAGTTCCAAAATTAGGAGATTTAAAATTTCCAACTATCGTGATGTCTGAATCATGAGCAGCGTGAAGAGAACCTGCTAGAGCCTTACCAACAGGATCTCCCCTCTTTGCAAGCATTCGTTTTGAAAGCCATGAAGTGTTGTCCTTATTGGCAACAATCTTCTTCAAATCTTTCAAGGTTTTTGAGACAGGATCTTTTCGCCCCCAACTTAATCTTCCTTTCCAAGTCATTGTTGGAAGACAAGCATCAGGGTCTTCGAGCAACAGTCTCAATTGACGGCTCAGGCGCTTTGCAGTAGCATCATTTGCATGCTTCGTGCCGCGCATTCGCATCCGTTGTTTTTGACCGGGGAAGGTAACTTGTGCTGGTTTGGCCATATTCTCCCCAATCCAACCCAACAAGGGGTCTCGCTTGAGGTCTTCCCTTCGCATATATCTCTATCATGTAGGAGTCCAACGGCATTTTGTTAGCATGGGGACCCTCACAGTTTTGGGAATTGCTCAAGATGGCGGCAGGCCACAACCCGGCTGTCAACGGGCATGTTGTAGCGAACTATCCGCAGCAGATTATTGCAGCCCAGTCTCACTCGGCATCAAAACAGAAAACGGAACAAAAATTCTGATTGAAGCAACCAGAGATCTCGGCCGACAACTCAAGATTTTTGGAGAATCAACAATCGACCATTTGTTTCTAACACATGCTCATCTTGGCCATGTCGATGGATTGGGGCTATTCGGTAGGGAAACAATGAGTGCCAGAGGCATACCTTTGCACAGCAGTCCATCGATGCACAATCTCATCAAATCCACTCCGGCATGGGCCTTGTTGTTAGAACAAGGAGTGTTTGATTTGAGGGAAATTGGGAGCGTTGAGATTGATGATGTTGTTATTGAATCAATTGAAATTCCACATAGAGCTGAACTTTCTGATATGCATGCTTTTGTTCTTCGAGGAAAGGAGCAAGCAGTACTTTTCTTACCAGACCATGATTCATGGGACCAAACCCTTTCTGCACATGGCGCATCTTCAATTCGAGAATGGCTCATCAATCTTCAAGTCACTCACGCACTGCTTGATGGAACATTTTGGTCTGGTGATGAACTTCAAGGGAGGGATATGTCGGTTGTCCCTCATCCTACAATACAGGAGTCCCTTTCACGACTAGGGAAAAAGCAAGGTGGAGATCCTGAGATTTATTTTACTCATCTCAACCACACAAATCCAGCCTACTCAACAGATAATAATGAGCATCAACAGATTAGAGATCTTGGATGGAACGTTGCCAACGAAGGTCAAAAAATCACGCTATGACTTCATTGATTTGATACTCAAGCGAGATGAGTTCGATGGTCCAATCGATTTGTTCACCCTCATCTTGCTTGTTACAGCCTGGGCGAGAACCAGCATTTGTATTGACCTCAACATCGAATGAATACTCTCCAAATCCAGTGGAACCGGCATCTAAGAGGTCTTCAATTTCCGCAATTGAAAGTGTCAACGTTTGGTTGAGAACATCGGGTATGAAAATTCCATATGTCAAGAGGGGGGATTCTGTTCCTGAATTCGATGAAACATTCATGCCAATGCCGCCAGATACAGAAACCAAATCATCCTCATTGGAAACACCAGCGCATGTTAACGGATTCCCATTCGGCTCGTCATCGACGTGCGACGAGGTAACTCTGAATCCTACTATATTCAAATCGTTTAGATTTTCATTTTCTGAATTTGCCTCGATGGTAATCATCTCGCCATCATTGATGTATTCTTCACCAGAACCAATTTCGTGATAGGTAATGTTTCCGTTGATCGTATACACTCCAATTTCACCCTTATCGGTGTTAGAAGGAATTGCTTCAGGAGCATAAACTGCATACCCACCTTCGGCGATGACCCCAACGAAGAGAATCGCGATACAATATCCAACGACTTGCTTCTTTCGAGCCTCAGGAATCTCAAACCGACCCAACGAGTTGGAATCTGAGTTCTCTCTAAAGGCACACATGAGGAAGTGCATAAGGAAGGCAGCCCCCATTCCAGGAACGGACGGGAAGACGTCCTCTCCAAATCCAAGAATACCCCAAATAATGACACCTGCAAATGCAGAGATCATCATTACGATGGAGTGAGTTGAATCAGGTTTGTATCCACTCCAGCGCAGAATCAAAAGCGGAACGAATACGCCTCCAAGCCCATAGACTGCAAGAACGACGAGGGTGAAGACTGAATCTCCTCCGGGGATATACAATCCAATTATTGAGATTGCAGTTGCGAATGCTGCAACAACGAGCGTCACTTGCTTTGTTCTCTTGTGATTTTGATTCCATTCAGGTTTGATGTCATCAGTTATTGCTGCAGTACAAGCCAAGACTTGGCTGTCCGCAGTGGACATTGTAGCAGCGAAAATCGATGCGAGTATCATCCCAATACCGATTGCAGGCATGGTTTCCATTGCCATCTGGGGGAGGCTCAATTCAGCATCATATTCTGCTGCTGTGAATAAGACTCGGCTCGCCAGTCCAATAATGAGCATGATGAGAATGAAAGGAGTTTGCCAAACGAAGAACCAGATCATAGCCTTCTTGCGATCTTCGTCAGAATCGAGTGTCATGACACGAGATACGACTTGGGGTTGGCCTGCAACCCCCAATCCTCCAAGGAAGAAAGCGAGGACATAGAGGCTAATGCCGAAGGACAAATCCGGTGGAAGAATGTTCGTTAGATTCGAACTCTGAGAAGCCAATCCATCATTAAGTCCTGAAAATCCACCAACTTCTCCAATGGCAATGAAACATAGGATTGTAGATCCAACAATCATGACACAAGATTGAGCAGCATCGGTCCAAATCGATGCCCGGATTCCACCGGCGTAACAGTAGGCTACAACCAGAACAAATCCGATGAGAATTCCAATCAATTCATCCCAACCCATCATAACAAACAACGCTTTTCCGCCTGCGGTTAGTTGGGCTGCAGCATAGATGCAGAGGAAGAACACTGAAAGTACTGCAGCGAGTTTCGCTTCAGGCGCTCCAGCCTTCTCAGCAACGAGTGAGGACAAGGATCGGACACCACGTTCACTCCCTTCTTTCTGAATGAATTTGTACAACCAAGCCCATGCAACCAATTGCCCAATCGTTGAAAATAAACCGATCCAAATGACTGAGTATCCCATTGCATAGGTAAATCCAATGAATCCAATGAACATGTATCCGGAATTCCAAGTGCTTACTGCTGAAAGTGCTGCCAGGGCTGGATGCATTCCGCGACCTGCAACCAAATAGTCATCTGTAGTATCCTGTTTGACACGCATACTGGCAAGGCCAACTGCTGCAAAGAAACCCAAGAAAATTAAAAACGAGACAAGAATTCCAACTTCACTGCTCATATGAATCACTTCCATCGATTTACTGCTTCGCGCTCAATCTCGGACAGGTTGGCTAACAGGACCATACAATTCAATCTCCCGCTGCTTTTGGTACCGAGATTTCCAATTGTTGTGGTTTGAAGGCGTTGGTCATCAGTTCCTAAATCACTGCATAATACGACTTCGAGTGTGTCGATTATTTCGATTATTTCGGTTTGTTCCTGAGCGAGTTCCATTTCTTCATACTTAGCAACCATCTTTGCAATACTTTCAGCAGCATCAGAAGCTTTCATTGGCCGCTGATCGCCAGTACCTGCCCCGCTTGGGTCAAGATCAAAGAGAACGAGCGTGTGCAATTTTTGTGAATAATTTTGCACCATCACTTCAAGTGGAGATGTTGCAATCCATTCGCCATATGGATAGGTGAGGGTTGTCGAGCGACCAAACTTGTAATTTGAAACACCAGTAGCTCCAGGGACAAGTGTCGTAATCGAAATGCCGTGAACAACATGAACTGGAATGCCAGCACGTTCCGCTCGAAGCTGAAGATCGATATGCGTGGTTGCCTGCATCGGGTCTCCAACGACGAGAACCGCCACATTTTGGGTTCTTGCCATTTCAAGCAAGTCTTCAGGCTGCTCAATGGTTGGCCGCATAACTCGTTGGATTGAACCAATTTCAGATTCTAATTCATCTAAAGCCTCTTCCGACCATAGTGCCGTATAGGCTTCATAAAGACGAACATCTGCATGGCGAGCCAATTCAACAGCCTCAAGAGTCATCGATGAAACCTTGCCAGGGCCGATTCCTATCAGCGCTAAACCCGACTTTTTGTCATCTGCCATCCTCAAACCTCATACTTGCGACAGGTTAGCGAAGAACATGCGTCATTTGAGGGTGCCGAGTGCTAAAACGGCATTTTGGGTCGAACGATGCAAAGAAAACAATTGGTATGAACACGGTTCAGGAGTTCTCCCTCTCGGCGAGGAACGCGGCATACCCCTCAACGAATCTGCTCCGCAGAACGGAGATCCTGTTTGGGATGAATACATCATTACCGAAGAAGTTGGGACCTTGAAGAAAACACAGCATTGGACAGAGCATCTGCCTCCAAGTCTCCTTGACTCCGACGTAAAAAAATTCCCACAGTCCTATGAAATACAAGGCGATGTTCTTCTCATCAAGATTCCAGAAGAGCTTGAAAACATTGAGATTGAACTCGCTCAAGCGATGCTCAAACAATATCCGAATGTACGTATTATCTGCCATGATGAAGGCGTTGATGGTGAATTTAGAATTCGCAATTTACGTGTTCTTGAATCGAGAGATGGTTCAATGACAACACAGACGCGAATCAAAGAGCATGGCTTTTTTATCCATGTAGACCCTTCTAAAACATATTTTTCTGGACGCTTGAGTGAGCAACGTAGGAAGACACATAAAGCGATTTTGAAGTTTAGAGAAAGATTTCAACGCCCATTAACTGTGTTTGATCCATATGCAGGGGTTGGGCCATCAATGGCCTATCTATACACTGATTCTACCCTGATCAATCACGCATTTGTTAACGATATGAACCCTAACACCCGAGATTTATTGGAAACAAATATGCAGGCATTTGACAAAAAAAGGAATGTAAATGGCACCTATGTTGTTGAGACGATGGACGCAAGATTACTGGCATCGTCACTGCCAGAAACACGAAACATGGCAGATGTTCTTCTGGTAAATTTACCACATGATGGAATCGAGCATTTGCCAGATCTTCTTCCACTTTTATCAAACGGACAAGCATTGCTATGCGGTTGGTCAATTATCGAAAAGAGTGGAACAGAAGCCTTCATGGATGCGCTCAAAGCAATCCTTCAGGCAGGGAATCGTGACGTTGAATCCGATCAACTCGATATCGTGAAAGGTTTTTCTGCGACTAAATCAATGGTGCGTTATGAATGCGTATTATCCAGTAAATCCAATCGCTGAATTGATGAACAGGCAATGGTTGGAGTGGTCATGCGCAACGTCGTCCAATGCCAATGTGGTGCAAGTATTGACATCGCTGGAATCACTCCTCGTAAAGATGGAATTAAGGTTTGGTGCCGCGTTTGTGGCACAGTAACGACACATCATCGTGAAGAGTAGGCGCCCACTCCGGGAATTGAACCCGGGTCGCAGGAATGACAATCCTGCATGAT
>JBMZTB010000002.1:0-72829 GCA_049623485.1 Candidatus Poseidoniaceae archaeon | reverse complement strand
CATCGATCTCCGGGTTATGAGCCCGACGGGATATCCAGACTACCCCACCTCGCTGCTTTGACGGCCACAGTCCTTCCCTTTCAATCCACCGATAATAAAAAAGTAGAGTGATTCGGCATTGATTTCTTGAATGATGACGTGCAACCACCACCATGAGCGGAGGTTGGAAAGCGATTGGATTCTCTTTACTCATGTTGATTTCATCGCTCTCTGGGTGTCTTGATTCAGATGAAGAAGAGGATGAGAAGGTTATTGATTTGGTTGTTTATTACGAATCAACCAGTGGAACCATTCAACAATCCTTCATTGGGGGTTCACAAATTTCTCTAACTGGAGTCACGCTGAACTTTGATTTTGCTCGAACAACATCAGACTTTGATCTCGCAACATTTTCATTGGAGCCTGGTGATGGACGAAGCCCAATCACAGTTAATGCTGGCGAATCTGCAAGTATTGATGTCGAATATGAGCTTCATGGGTTATTCTCAGTAGTTCTTACTGCAACTGATGTTGAGGAAAACTCGGAAAACATGACAGTAATGGTTCGAATAGAGCAGCACATTGAATGGAGTGAACAGAACAGTGCAGAACCCGATGTTATGTCGATCAATACTGAGCCTGACAATGATGGCGCTACTCCAAAAGTTCTTCATATTAAATCAACGGTTGAAAATATCGAAAACTTAGGAGGACTTGGCGGTAGCCCGATCACCATCACTTGGGAATTAACGGATTCAAATGCAGAAAGCAAGGGCATGAAGACAGAACAAATAGCCGATGGCCAAGATGCAATTTGGGAGTTTAGCTTAAACTTCCCAGAACGCGGAGTGCATGAATTAAGTGTTCAACTCGACCAAAGTACTGACCAAGAAAGAGTCAATGTGAACCATGTAATCGATATTTTGTACGAACAAACTGAAAGTGCTGTAAATCCATTCCCAACCGAAAGTGGAACTGAAGATTCACAAACTGAAAGTGAATGAAAAGTGAAATCACGTATACTGCACTCATTGAAGATAACATTTTCAAATTTTGCGCCTCTTTCCCCTCAAATCTTCATTGATATACCCTCAGCCATTGGTTTGAGGCAGTGATACAATGAGCACAACTAGTAAAAAGAAAAAGACAACAAGTAAGAAGGATGAAGGTCTGACTGTAGAAGAGGACATTTTGATGGCAGCCGTTGATGATGAAGCCCCCGAGGTTTCAATTGAAGACTTACCTGGCGTAGGTCCAGCAACTGCTGAAAAATTAAGAGAAGCAGGGTTCGATGAGTTACTCGCTCTTGCAGTCATGTCCCCAGCGGACTTGGCTGAGCAAGCTGAACTTGGCGAGGCTGTTGCCGGCAAGATCATCAACGCTGCAAAGAAGATGGCAAACATTGGTGGTTTCGTTTCAGGTGTTGCGCTCCTCGATCGTCGACGGGAAGTACAGAAACTCTCATCCAAGGTTCAATCAATTGACGATTTGCTTGGAGGAGGGTTTGAAACTCAAGCACTTGTTGAGGTGTACGGAGCATTTGGTTCTGGAAAAACCCAAATTGGCCATCAACTCGCTGTCAATTGCACAATGCCAGTCGAAGAAGGTGGATTTGATGGAGATGTGTTTTACATCGATACAGAAGACACGTTTCGTCCTGAACGAATAACTCAGATGGCTCGAGGCCACGGCTTAGATCCAGATGCAGTCCTAAGCAGAATTCACGTTGCAAGAGCATACAACTCTGCTCACCAGATGCTCCTCGCTGAAGAGATTAAGCGAATGAGTAAAGGATTGAATGTGAAGATGATTATTGTCGATTCGCTGACCAGCCATTTCCGAGCAGAGTTTATCGGCCGTGGAATGCTTGCAAACAGGCAACAAAAATTGAATCGTCACCTCAAGGACCTCAAGCAACTCGCCGACATTAACAACGCTCTTGTCCTCGTTACAAACCAAGTCCATTCCAAGCCTGATGCCATGTGGGGCGATCCAACCAAACCTATTGGTGGTCACGTCTTAGCTCACGCTTCAACGTTCAGACTTTACTTGCGAAAGGCAAAGGGTGGACGACGTATTGCTCGCCTAGTTGATTCTCCAAACCTCCCTGACGGAGAATGTGTTTACCAGGTCACGCAAGAAGGACTCCGTGACTGAAAAGAGGTCTTCAAAACCTCTCTTTCGTGCACAAACGAAGGAATACATTCAAGTTACCATCAACAAAGATGGACGCCATGCGCCATTTGATCGAACGTGTGTTAGAACTTTCCGATGAAGAAGTTGTACCACAGTTAACCCCTCAGCCCGCTGGCCAAGGAACGGATGAAGAGTTGCGAGCCCTGCTTGAATCTCTCCAGCCCAGAATTCGAGTCTATGGTGTAGGTGGAGCCGGTTGTAACGCTGTTGGCCGCCTTGAAGCCGAAGGTCTGTTTGGGAATTCATTCGTCACAGGATATGCAATAAACACAGATGCACAAGCTTTACTCATGTCTCCACTGGAGAATAAAATACTCATTGGTAGAACGGCGAGAGGTCGTGGAGCGGGAGGAGATCCTACAAAAGGAGAAGCCGCTGCATTGGAATCTGAAATGTCTCTTCGTACAATTACCACCGATACCCAACTTGCGATTATTGCAGCAGGTATGGGAGGCGGTTCTGGCACTGGTGCTGCAGGACACATCGCACGTTTGGCAAAACAACAGGGTGCTATGACCATTGCAGTTGTGACGTATCCATTCAACTCAGAGGGTGCAACCCGACGCGAAAACGCTGAATGGGGTTTGGAAAGACTCCGGGAGCATTGCGATACAATCCTTGTTATTCCAAATGAAAAATTATTGGAAATAGAAGGCGTCAAAGATTTGCCCCTCGCCAGCGCATTTAGAGTAGGGGATGAACTCTTGGTTCGATCTATTATCGGAGTTACTGAGCTGCTCACACGTGACGGAATGGTTAATCTCGACTTTGAAGATTTGAAATCCGTCATCAATTCAGGTGCAGGCGTCGCAATGATTGGGTTAGGTGCTGGCTCGGGTCCAGGAAGAGCAGAGGAAGCGACACTAGAGGCCCTACATTCTCCACTTCTTGATCTTGATTTCAGTGATGCAAGAGGAGCACTAATCAATGTCGTGGGTGGCAACAATCTAACTCTTGGAGAGGCTGAGCGATGCGCTCAAATCATTACAGAACGTATCTCTCCACATGCGAAAATCATTTGGGGGACTGCTATCGACGAGTCCCTTGATGATGAAATTCGGGTTATGCTTGTGCTTACGGGTGTTAAGAGCGAACAAATACATGGCTCATCAGAAACTCGTCAACTCAAAGCCCTACGTAGCAGCACTATTGAATTTGTAAACTAATCAATCTTTGATGATTACTAACGCAATTGCGAGTAATCCGAGAATTGCTACACTTCCAACAGCGTAGTCTAACGTTCCAAGGAATTCTGTATTTTCTGAAGGCTCTAAATCTCCTGTGAACAAAGTTCCAGGAATCCGAATTGTTGTGCCATTCCATGCATCGCCGGTACTTTGATCATTTCCGTTAACCGCATTTCCGTTGATTGTGATATCGGTGTAAGTGCTGTTATCGCTTGGGCTAATGTAAGTGAAATTCCATGAACGTACTTTGTTTCCTAGAATTGTATGAGTCCAGCCCTCTTCGAGTTTTTGTACAAAGCCGAGTTCTTCATCGAATTCAATATCTCCGCTTGAAATCTCAATTCTAAAGCCTCCAGCTTCTTCTCCAGGTGAAATGTTCACAACAGAAGAACGGATTTCAAGGGAAAAGTTGTACGAAGTATTTGATTCAAATTCGGTTGGGAGTCCAAGAATAATCAATTCTGTTGAGGCCTCTTCGGAACCATGGCAGATACAACCGCCGCCTCCAACATCCCCAATTCCCTGTGGGGCAGAACTAACCCAAGGCACGAAAAGAATCGTGAGTAGGAGTATTGACTGTTTTTTCACACAACTCCCCTGTATTCGCTACTATGCGCCCTGTTTTGAACCTTTCATGCATAGCACATTCCGAACAACAGTTCAAAAGGGAATGGTATCGAATACTGGTTGATAACATGGATTTTAACTCAGACTCAATCACACCAGACTTCGATGCAGATGACATCAATATTTTCGAAGAGCTCTCTTCAAGCAACTCCTTTTCTAAGACAGAAAAGAATCCTCTTGAACAAATTTTACTCGGAGAAGACGAGGTTAACGAATCAATCACATTCGATTCAGATGTGATTGCTGACCTACTGCAAGTTCTTGCACATCATGCCATTGTAAAGCACGCAGATGACCCAGCAGGCGTTCTTCCTGCGGTTGCTAATGATGTTGACATCAATTCTGCACGGGTTACCTCACAAGAAGATGAATTCAGATTATCTCTTCTCGTGAAACTTCAAGATGAGAAAAAAATTCGACCATGTGTTAGAGTTCGTCAGCAAAATGGTTCACTGAGTATCGTAGAAGAAGAAGAGAAAGTCCCAAAACAATGGCTTCCACTCTACAAGATGCTTCATCAAGCACTCAGCAGTGCGTTGGATTCTCTCAAAGCAACTGCCCAAATTGCCTGATCAATGTAAAATCAAGTCCCAAGTGATCTCAACCTTGTCGTTGATTGTATTCGACACTGAGCAATACTTCTCATGGGATTTTTCGATTGTTCTTCGTACGAGTTTCTCAGGCACATTGCCTTCTACATTGTACACAAAGTGCATCTTTGTGAATGACCGCGGTTGTTCCTTTCTTCGCTCTGAATCCATATCGATCCATACGTTCCCAAACTCACGATTTTTCAGACCTGTTACGACATCAACAATTGAACATGCCGCCACCATTTGAAGGAGAATCTGAACTGGATTTGGACCATCTTCCCAATCCACATCAATGCTTTGTTTGTGTTGATTTTCACATCTCAATTTAGTGCCTCCGGCCCAATATACACTGCCTCTCATAGAAACTACCGCGTCGGTTGGTTCTTGAAGTGGTTATTGGTCGGACGTTATGAGAACTATGAGCGGAACACCTATTGTCATGAAAGATGGTAAACTACACATCCCAGACCACCCAATTATTCACTACATCGAAGGAGACGGAATTGGAGTCGATATTACTCCTGTCATGAAGGCTGTTGTGGATGCTTCCATCAACAAAGCATACAACGGTGCTCGTACCATTGCATGGAATGAAGTTCTTGCTGGTGAAAAGGCGTTTAATGCAACTGGTGAATGGTTGCCAGAAGCAACTCTTGATGCTATGCGAACCGGTTTAGTCTCAATCAAAGGACCTCTTACAACCCCTGTTGGAGGCGGAATACGTTCGCTCAATGTTGCTCTTCGACAAAAACTCGACCTCTTTGCTTGCGTACGACCAGTTCGCTGGTATGATGGAACACCATCTCCAGTCAAGGCACCAGGGGATGTAGATATGATCATCTTCCGAGAAAACAGTGAAGACGTTTATGCAGGAATTGAATGGGAAGCGGGATCTGAAGGAGTCAAGAAACTCATTGATTTCCTCACAAACGAAATGGGCGTCGACAAAATCCGATTCCCGAACACCTCGGGCATCGGAATTAAGCCAATCAGTCAAGAAGGGACAAACCGCATCGTTCGTGCTGCATTCCAATATGCAATCGATAACGACAAAGACAGTGTTACACTTGTCCACAAGGGCAACATCATGAAATTCACAGAAGGCGGATTCAGAGATTGGGGATATCAACTCGCTAAGAAAGAATTCGGAGCTGTTGAACTGGACGGTGGCCCTTGGTGTACAATGACAAATCCTGTTACAGGGAACACTATCATAATCAAGGACGTTATTGCTGATGCAATGCTTCAGCAAATTATCACACGACCTGCTGAATACGGTGTTCTTGCTACAATGAATCTCAATGGAGATTACATCTCTGACGCTCTAGCAGCTCAAGTGGGAGGCATTGGAATTGCCCCCGGCGCTAACATCAACTACGATACAGGCATCTCAATCTTTGAGGCTACACACGGAACTGCTCCAAAGTATGCTGGTCAAAACAAAGTCAACCCAGGGTCTCTTATCCTCTCTGCAGAGATGATGCTACGGCACATGGGATGGTCTGAGGCTGCAGATCTTATCGTCAAGGGTATGGAAGGTGCAATCAGCGCAAAAACGGTTACTTACGACTTTGAACGACTTATGGATGATGCAACGCTTATGTCTTGTTCAGACTTTGGCGATGCTCTAATCGCTCACATGTGAAGATGAACAACAACTGCTAGTGACTTCATGAACGAAGCCAAGGTGATAGCGTACGGCTATTTTTGGCAATTCCGAAGCCAAACCGTTCTTCAAACGCTCTTGCAACAACAGTGAAATCGCCGTCATGGGTTGCAACGATAATTGCACCCACATTATCGATTGGGCGGCTTGATAATACTGCTGCATACTTCATGATCATTAGATCTGGTTTCTCAGGATAGATTTTTCTTCCTTTCAAATCAGTTCGGTGGGCTGCATCCCCATAGAACTCTTTCATCTGAGTAAGTTCGTCAAAGATTTCTTCGTGCTCAATCAAGAAAGTTGTCATTTCATTCTTCAATTCTTCCTCATTTGAATCGGTTTCAAATTCTTCACTCGAACCGTTCCAAGTTGAAAATTCACCAATCAATTCTTCCACCATAATCTCGATGATATCGGAGGTTAGAGTCGAATCCAGTGTTTCGGACTCAATGAAGGAATTATCGAAGCGCTTTCTGACATCTCCCATCGACCGAGCGATGTTTCGAATCTCTCCTCGAACGACTTCTGGGAGCCATAAATCAACCCGATTATTTTGTGCCAAATGAAGGAGATATCGAGCGAAGTGTGATCGTTGATTCGTCGAATCTTCAAAATGATTTGAACGGTTGAGTTTCTCTTGTATGCGTTGATAGAGAGCATCAATGACAATATTCGTATCAACCAAAACAAGGGGCTTGAGTGGTAGATTCCGCAGGTAGCGGCGATCCGAGGTTTTGATGCTTGTTTGATGTCTTCTGAAGAGCATCAATTCAAGGTTTGCAAACGCTTTGTTTTTGTCAGGGAAGCGGCCAGATAATTGCGCACGTTCTAAAATTCGCAGAGCATCAAGAGGAGAGGATTCACTTGCTTGATCGGCCAATGTGTGAATCTCCACAGGGTCTGGAGAATGCATGTGCATAATGTCACGATAACGACGATCGAATGATTTAGAACTCTGTGTTCTTCGGTTTCTTTGAAGTGCATTCGTTGCTGCAAGGATTCTTCCCGTGAATGGTTCACTCGGAAGTGGTTTTGGATGTTCATCAGGGTAGGAATGAAGCAGGTCTAGTTCATCTTCTTTGTAGATTGTACGCGTTCGAGTACGCGTTCCCTCTTCTGTTTCTTCAGTCGTTGTTTCGGTTGTTTTAACGAAACTTTTCAGCATTGATGTTGCTTTTTCTGTCTCTTGAATTGAGGCTTGATGCGATACATCGAGATAAAGTTGGAATCGCTTTGTAATTGCCGCTCTGAGGTTTGGATGATCTGAAAGGAGTTGCTTAGCCTCGCCCCACTTGCGATCAAAGGCGAGATGAATCAAGGCCTTCCTATACAGCATAATCTCTTCATCATAATCAAATTTCTTTGAATCAGCAGCTCGCTTGAACAGACGAGCAGCGCTCAAATTCTTTCCTTCGGATGCTTGGAGAGTTGCCTGGGACAGGAGTGCCCAGATAGAGCGTTGGTGAGCGCTTTGATACCATTGAACCAGTCCTTGAATACCAAGATCGAATTCATACATCAGTTGGCGAACGCCGTCAATAATTGTGAACGGAACATCCTGTTGTTGCAGAACTGTTTCTAACAAACCAATTACTCCATCCATAGCCTCTCCGTTTTCCAATGAAAGACGGGCATTATTCAATCGAAGTTTAGAAATGATTGTTGAAAGGAGTGCTCTGGCGAGTGGAGTCGTATCTGCATCGCTAAGAGCTTCAGCGAGATTGCCTAATTGCGTTTCATCAACCAAGTGCGATCCACCAGAAGAAAGTGCCTTGACAATTTGATTCATTGCTTTTAATCCGCTTTTTCCGAGAGACATGCCCAATTCGACATTGCTCACTGCCTTGTCAATCCGCCCTTCGAGGAGAAGCAGAAGTTTGTGCTCATCATCGCTCATTTGTTGCGGTAGTTCTGAACTGTGAATGTTTTGCAAAGCATCTTTTCTCGCAGATCTTGCTTGCTTCCAAACCTCTTCAGGATGTGAAGCTGAGAGAAGATGAGCGATAAGAAGTGTTTCATATGGATGCGAAAGGATAGCTAATGGATTGTTAAGAAGCATATCAGAAAGATTCTCCAAGTCCATTGACTGTAAGAAAACTTGAACTGAAATCGCCTGTGATTCTTGCCACCCTTCACCGTTCATTTGCTTGAGAAGAACAAGAGATTTCGAACGTATATCGAGAGGGATTTGTTCTTCTCTGGCAATGGAAATAAGGCCGCCTTCATCGATGTTTTCAATGTTTTTAGCCAACCAACCGTAGGCATCTGGGTTGTCAAGTTGTACCAAGAGAGGAAGGAGTTCTGATGCATCGGATTCTTGCTCTAAATTAATCGTTCCAATGACTGTCAAGGCATCTTCCTTGCGACCTTCTGCTACATAGGATTGCAACATCTTCCAGCGAACTGCACCTACGCGCTGAGTTAGGGCTTGTTGGCCAAGAAGAATTGAAAGCCCAATTTCGAGTTGTTCGGTTGAAGGATTCATTTCATCGATTGGTCCATTTGTCCAAATTGCTTCTAAAATCGCATTGCCCAACTCATCATCGTCCTGGACGAGAAGTTCATCATTCCAGTCAATACTGCTCTTTGTTAAATTATGAATCAATTGATATCGGGCACCCTGGATACTCTCCACACCATGAATCCTATCGAAAATCAAATCAATGTCTTCATTCGTATTCATTGCGATTAAGAGAGATATAAGTGAAAGTTCTCCTTCAAAATCCAACAGAATTCTATCAGTGTTAGGCCATTTTCCTGAAGAAAGACGCTTGATTAATCGCTTCATGGCGACCAATTCTTCAGCGGTAAAACTCGATTCTGGTACAGATTTGAAAACATCAAGACAGGAAGAAATATTGTATGGATCGATTGATATGGCAGACAGTTTCAATCCCGCCTTGACATCACTCGATTTTACATCTGCAATAGGACACGCTGAAAACTGCCCAAACAAATCGCATCGCTTCGCCATCTCATGCCATACTGGGTGAACCCCTTGATTCAGACAGGAATTTCTCAATTCTTTTTCTAAATCACCACTCTCTTCTTCCGACCACTGATCAGCATGAAGGAGTTTGTTTACCAAAATCAATGCGAAGCGAAGTGCCGGAGATTCGGATTCCATTGCAGCAATCTCTTCAGGTGTTGCAATCGTTGATTGTTGCTTACCTCTACGCCGTCCACGCCTGAAACGCGGGGAGGTTGTGATGGTTTCACCCTCTTCATCCTGACCAGGTAGTTCTGTTTCCAAAACAGCTAGTTTTACCAAGTCTTTCCAAGGTTTTTCGAGAAGAGTAAACTCTGGGCATTTGCCCACAGTGCTGAGGCGTCGCGATTTAATTGTCTTGAATCCTGCTTCAAGACAAGCCGCGAGATATGTTTCTTGCATTGCGCCCCCAACCTATCGCTTGAGACACAGACTTTCAACTCACCGACGATATGGTTTCAATAAATTAGAGAGAAACTGATTCAAGACAGCAACCCATGGGATGTATTGGGGAGGAAGATAATGTCTGTCGTAAGAACCATCATTATGCTGATTCATCCCCTTCTTGCTGTTATTCTCGTTATCTGGCTCGTTCGGCAATACGGATGGAGAAAGCGAGGGATGGCTCTGCGAGGAGAAGAACGGAAAGAGTCTCTAAAGCGTCATCAGAAACATGGGGAATTCATTCTATGGGCTGGAATTTCATTGGCCCTCATAGCATTCATTGCTCGGGCTATTTCGGGATACATTGAGCAGGGTGATGCGACCTCGGATTTACTTCCACAAAGTGTTCATGGCTATACTGGCCCGATTGGATTGATTCTTTTGTGGCTTGTAGTGCGCTACGGAAGAGAGACTGTTTCAAGCAAGGAGAACGGTGAAAAATTTTCTGCACAACGTATGAAGCATGGTAGAGCGGCAGATTTAGTGATGGTCTTGATTATGTTTCATTCCTTCCTTGGATTCATTTACACATTCCAAGTAATTTGAATTTAATTTATCCGCAGTGTGGTTTCACGATTCTTCCACATTTGAATCCAATCACGAAGATTGGATTCGAGCCCAGGTGGTTGAATTCGACAACCACAAGCATTAGCATGCCCTCCACCATGTGGATCAAATGCGGTTGCAAGTTTTGATAAATCGTAACAATCTTGTCCTCCCTCAATAAACGAATTCGCATAAAAACTCGCTGAAAGCGGAGGACGATTTGGCGTCGACAAATCTCCGTCACTGTATCCGTGAACGACACAACAAGCGTCTGCTTTGTCGCCGGCAAAGGCAGTAATGAGGTATCCATTGGAACGGATTCCAGAGTCATCAAGTCTGCATATTGCCAATCTATCGACAATTTCCGTCTGTTCCTGAACAAGTTTTACCGCCTCAATACGCTGTTCTTGTGCGGATTTCATTCGTTCTGAGACCAGTTTATCATTCGTAATATCTGAGAGCCCAGAGGATGTTGAAAAAAGGCGTAGAAGATGTTGCATGTAGGCATCATCCGTCGAAGACAAGGTGCGAGAAAGTTGTAAAACGGGCCCATCTTGAAGAAAATCTTCTCGTGTTATGCCCCCAGAATCCAAGGCGTCAACCATTGGCATGATTTCTTCGAGATGTTTTAGATCGAATTGATGTTTGAATAATTCATACGCCAAACGTGCGGCTGAGGGTGTATGCTCCCAATGAACAATTCCTCCACGTTGTGTGAATTCTTGTTCTTCGATTTTATTTGGCTTGTTGGTGAGATGGTGATCGAGATACCACCCGCTTGCTGGATGGAATGGTAAATCAACTGTCACCGTTTTTGAATCGATGACATCGTCCAACATCCCGGCTCGAAGAATTGCCGCATGCCCAAACACCACTTCGGCTTCTGGATAGGCTTTGAGAAGAACTGCTGCTGCGCACATTCCATCCAAATCCGAATCAGCGACAATTCGATGGATATCAGGGAACGCATTGACACCAGTCATGCTAATTCCTTTTGTGCTCGGGTCTTGAACGTATTGGAGTATAACGGCGAAAAGGCCAAAGCATTGGATTCGAGGGAGGAAGCATGGAGACTTCATGCGGCGTAGTCCTTGTCAACTTTGACACAGTCCTACTTCTACAATATCCGCAAGGTCATTGGGATTTACCAAAAGGTCATGTGGAATTGACCGATGAGGACCATCTTGCAACTGTTCGAAGAGAATTAGGTGAAGAAACTGGCATTACAGAAATAGAATTTGTTGAGGATTTCGTAGAACGCACCTCCTATACGTACAGGCACAAAGGAAAACAAATGCACAAAGAAGTGTTTTGGTTTTTGGCTCAAACTGATCAACTCGAAGTAAAGATTTCACACGAGCATCGCGGCCATTTGTGGCTTGATTGGGAACAAGCTCTTGCTCAACTAACGCATGATGAAACAACATCTGTCGTTCTCAAAGCTTGGGAACATATGAAAAAGCAATAATCAGATTTCATCGAACTCTGAATCATTCTCTTTCTGCCTGAGAATTGAATCTGCGATTCCATCTTCTTTTCCGCGCTTTCCAAGTGGAAGCCACAACATTTCTTCTTCCCCAAGGACTGCAGTAATCCATCGACTTAATACAAAGAGCCAATCTGAAAGCCTGTTTACATAGGTTAATGCAAGTGGCCGCACTGACCCTTCCCCCTCAATATCTCTGAGTGCGACAATGTTTCGTTCAAGTCGCCGAGCAACGGTTCGAGCATGATGAAGCATGGCCTGTGGAGGCCCCCCTGCAGGTAAGATGAATGATGTGAGCGGTTCTGTTTGACTTAGCCACGCATCCATATCCGATACCAAGACTTCTGATTGATCTTCATTGATGAGAACCATATACTCTGGAAGGTTTTGTGGAGGACAAGCAAGTTCAGCTCCAAGATCGAAGAGTTCATGCTGGACTCTTGAAAGCGCTGAATCACAAATGAAATGGACGCGCCCCGCACCTTTACGATCTCCACCATCTCGATGTCTCATAGGAACTCGAGCGCATTCCATTCTTGCAACACCGAGGAGAGAATTCAATTCGTCGCAATCTCCAACAACTGAAAACCGTGCGTCAGATTTAGAACGACGTGAGCCATCAACCAGCGACGATTCCCCAGAATCTCCTCCTCCTGTATGAACACGATCAATTCGAACCATTGTTACGCCCCTAAACCATGCGAAACTATGCTTCTATGAGTGGTTTTCGGGAAGAATAGCCCTCATCGATTCCATAATACCATTCGATATCTGGTTCACCCATCGCCCATGAATACAGCATTACCTTGTTGTCAATAACTCCGTACCACTCGATTCTGCCAGGATCCAGACCTGCAACTCGAGCGCCTAGGCCTTCAATCTTCGCAACGGTTTGTTGCCACAATGCAACCAAGCCACCCAATAACTCCGCCATTTCTACAACATGTGGATGCTCTGGAGCATATGTTTCTAGAAGAATTTCTATTTCCTCGGTCATATCGTGAGCTTCGTCAACAAGTGATTGTAACGTTGCGAGTTCTCTTTCTACTTTTGAAAGCCCTTCTCGGACTTCTTCAACAGTTAGAATGTGCATATTTTCTAGCCCATCGAGTTGTAATTCCTCTTCAAGAAGATCTTCGAACGACATGGGTTGACCAGAAAAGAGAGGTTCACGGTCAAGATTGAACATGAGGTCATGTTTTTATTGGCACCACTTAATCTCATCGGAGGTTTGGGATGTAAGAAGGTTGTTTCATGACGCCATCTGAGCCGTGGCCTTGACTTTCATGTTGCGAATTACCTTCAGCGATAGGTGTATTCCCAAATAAATCCAGGCAAGAACCTCTAGAACAACAACAACGTAGTACCATGGGCCGAGAGATTGAATCATTTCGATACCGCTGTAAGGAGTGCCGTTGAATCCCATATAGACGGCTTGAGAAAACAAGTTCGAGGCAATCCATATGGAGACCATCCAAAACAATAGAGAACTTGAAATTATTTTACCCATGTTATATTATTGACCTCTGGGATATTAAAAGTATCTGTTTAATGCTTAAAATTTACCAGATTCCAGTAGTATATCTGGTTTTACCGCCCTATTCTTCCTCGATGAGAGGGAGGATGCTTGCGGCATCTGAATCGAGAGCAACGAGCGCATCATGAATCGCTTCGATATACGGACGAGCGACTGACCGTTCACCGCCCTCGCGAAGAAGTAATTCTTCCCATTCTGTTGCTTCCGATTGGTTACCAAGGAAAAGGTGAATTCGGTGGAGTGCAAGGTAAGCCATTGGATTAAGATGTTCTTCATCGGCATCCCAGCCTCGTTCAAAGCAAGAAATTGCACCTTGAGGCCCTGTTAATCGGCCTTGCATGAGAGCGATCATCCCTGCTTGTGACCACGCTAGAGGGAGTTTACCGATGAGTAAGCCTCTGAAAATGAGCCATGTTTCGCCACCACCAATGACGACAAGGGTGATGAATGCCGCCCATTGTTCAATTGTCGAAAGATCACTCCATGTTTCAACCATCAATCCAACAACGCCAACGCAAAATAGCAATCCTGAGTATGGGGCTACCAAAACATCGCGTTGAGTCCGAGCAAGATGGTACACTCCCGCTACGAGACCAAAACCTCCCAGGGCAGATAACATCACAAAATGAGCATTTGATCCCATTGGGTTTGGAGCAGCTTGACCGATTAAGATCAACAAAGCAAGCATTATCAAAAGCCAGCCAAAGCGTGAACTGGGTTGTGGAAACGGTTGGTTTTTGCTATTGAAAAGGAGTGCAAATCCAATAAGGAATTCAAAACAGATGAGAACCCAACGAAGGCTGGATTCATCCGTTAATGGGAGCGACATGGTTTGCCGTCGATACGGGTATTCTTTATGATTCGCTCAGTCCTTATGATACGATGTCCCTTTGAGAATTTCATGAGCACGGTACAGTTGTTCAAACAAAATGATGGTGGCCATTTCATGAGTGAATGTGAACGAAGAGAGGGAAATCCGTTTCAACGTCGGCTCTTTACCAGCCCAGCCCTCGGCAGGACCAATGGCAAAGTGTACGTCTTCACCCCCTATTTTCCATTCATTTATTTTTGCAGCGAATTGAATTGACTCGAATGAATCTCCCCTCTCGTCAAGAAGGATAAGCCGACCTTTTTTGCCCTTTAATTTGGCAAGGTAGGCATCGAGAGAATCTGTGTGGACATGCGTCTTGACACCTGCGCTTAGCAGCCGTTGCTGATACATTTCAGCAATACTTGCTATGGCCTTGTCCTTTAATTTCCCGTGCAGATGGATATTGATTCGGCCCATAACTCTGCGAGAAGATGGTTCTTTTTTCATATTCGTACGAAAGATGAAAACAAACGTCGATTTGGAATCATCATGGGATGGTGGCCTTTTGGAAAGAAATCGAACCCGAAAAGACAAATCATCAATGATCCATTAAGGAAAGATACCAGAACTTGGTTATCGGAATTACGGGATATTTGTGAAATGAATTTTGACAATCCTGAAGCAGCTCGTCGACAGATTCGGCAGATGCAGGTTGATTGGCATCAGGCATTTTCAGAGGGAATTCTTCCTCAATACAATCGAGAAGGGCTTGAAAGTCGGGCTTTCCGACTCTTATCTAGCTCAGATGATGAATGGATTTCATGGCTTGACAATGATGATTTCTGGAAGCCGGGATGGCGGCCTGAGCAAGAGAATAACGAGGATTGAAGAAGGAGTCCTCTGTCGTCTGGGTATGAACAAGGCCACGCTCCACCTTTTGCAAACGTGCCCATTTTCTTGGAAAGTCCGAGGTATTATTGAGCACCTTGGAATGGATGTTCAAGAGATTCAAGTCAACGCCATGAAGACAAAAAAGGAACTCGCTTTCACAGACGGGTGGAACAAAGTCCCGGTATTTACTGACACTGAAGGGACAGTCGTGGTTGACTCAACTCCAATTATGTCATACATTGATGACAAATACAACCACGGTAAACTTTCCAATGCAAAGGGAACAGAACGATTCGACAGTATGCTAAAGCATGTCGATGATGCATGGAAAAGTGCAACTATTCCTATTCTCTATGGTTCCCTAGGATCTGCACTTAGTACAACCCGTCGTGTTTCAAAACTTGAGAAATTTGGATTCATATCCCGTCGCCTCTATGCATGGGCGGGATTCCCCATAATGTGGGGCATCATCGCACGAAAGCGAGTGAAGAAAGATGGGAGAACGCCAAAGAAATTGTGGCATGATCTCCTAACAGAATATACTGATTCTTTTGAAGGGAAGGATTTCTTTGGAGGAGAACATCCTGACCTAGTAGATTTTGCCGCATTCGGCTACATGCGCTCAGTTTCACCCTTCAAACAATTCAGACTTTTGGAAGAGCATGAAAACGGAATGGTCTGGTATCGTAAGATGGAACAACATCTCAACTGAGGTGATGATTTGGATTCTATTTCAGTGAATGAACTTGAATTCAAACTCATTTCGCAAGGCAGTTCCTTCTTAGGAAGTGACAAAGGAGGCTGGATTTATGCAAGCCAAAGGCCTCGATACGAGGTCCAATTACCCGACTATTACATTCTTGAAGAGCCTATAACAAGGAGACAAGTGGCTGGTTTATTAGGTGAAAATGATGAAATTGAAGATTCAACTGAGCCGATGGTTGGGCTCATTGGAAGCGAGATCGAAGCCATAAGGAAACAGATTGAAGAACAACTCGATTTCGAATTATTGAAAGGAGAGTGGGAGGTTCGGTCCCCTTCTTATCCGGAGTGGCATCATGCGCAGAATAAGATACATCTCTCTCCAGGTATTGTCGAAATTCTAGGGGACGCTGCTGCTGCAAATCATCGAGGTGCAATGATGGACGGACGAATCCGCCCAATCGAAACGACTGGTCCGTTACAATATCATCGGTTAGCTGTAGAAATGCATCCAAAACGAAAGGGCGTTTTTGCAACCTCAAATATCCCTGTTGATCGTTCACTTACCAATACAGTAGTGCGATTTGTGATTTCGCCAATTCGAGATTCACCGGCGAGAAGAGTCCCTAAATCCGCAGATTCATGGGGCAATTTCCGAACTGAACTCTTGTGGACAACATTACTTGGTATCGTCCCATCATTTCTGATTCCTATCTTACGAGGTTTCGATACATATGCAATCGATGGATGGCCAAATCTTCTGTTTGGAGGACTTGTTGCTGGGTTTGTAACGGGAGCTATATGGAGACCGAGAAGGCCTACAATTTCCTATGAAGAAGGCGTGATTCAAGATTCAGAAGATTCGTTTGCCAATGTTTCCCAGTAAGAATCCTTACGCATAGCATCAGCAACGCAAATTGCAGCCATGTTAACGATGTGGCGAACTCCATCTTGGCGAGCGACAAGTTGTACTGGATTTTTCATTCCTTCAAGAATTGGCCCTGTCATTTCAGCATCAGCGAGTTGTTCAAGCATCTTGTAGACAATATTGGCTGAAGCGAGATTTGGAAGAACCAGAATATTCGCAGGTCCTGTAAATTCCATGAACGGGTATTCTTCTTGGACGGTCGGATCAAGAGCTGTATCTGCTTGCATTGGGCCATCAATAACGAGAGTTGGGTCAAGAATTCTCGCCATCTCAACAGCCTCTTCGATTCGGTCGCTGCGCTGGGCTCGAGTACTCCCAAAGTTTGAGAAAGAGAGCATTGCAACCTTTGGACTTACACCAAATCTTCTTGCGACCTTTGCTGTTTGAACAGCAATTTCTGCAAGCGTACGACTATCAGGATAGACGTTCACAGTTGCGTCTGCGAGGAAAAGCAGTCGACCCTTGATGGTGACCATATAACACCCAATCAAGCAATGGGCATCTTCTGCAGGGCCAATCGTTTCCAATACCGGACGCAACACATCGCTGTAGTTTCTACTAACGCCACCAACAAATCCATCAGCATCACCAGATTCAACCATCTGGCTTGCAAAGTAAGGACGGCTCTTGAGAAGACGCGCTGCATCGACTCTCGTTACGCCTTTCCGCTCTCTTAGCTTGAATAATTTCTCAGCATAGACTCCTTTTCTTCGTTGGTCTGTTCGTGGATCGTAAGCTTCGTATTCGAAATCGAAATGCATTTCTTCCATCATTCGAGCAATTCTTTTCTTTGGACCTAGTAGAATTGGTTTGCATATTTTTTGCTCAGCCAGTTGAGCGGCTGCGCGTATAACTTTCTCATTATCGCCTTCTGGGAAAACGATTCGCTTGTTTCTTCTGCGCACCTGATTGATCACACTACGCATGATCGAGTAGGTCATTCCCAAACGCGCTTCGAGTGATTCTTTGTAAGATTGTAAGGAAAATTCCTCTTTGGTTACAGAGGTAATTCCTTCATCAACAGCAGCCTGTGCCACTGCAGAAGCCTCCCAAATCAAGACACGACGATCGAATGGTTTTGGAATAATGTATTCTGGACCGTATTCCATCGTAGCACCATCGTATGCGGTTGAGATGTAATCTGGAACTGGTTCTTTTGCCAATGCAGCAAGAGAGCGTGTCGCTGCCATCTTCATATTCTGAGTAATATCTCTTGCTCGTACATCAAGGGCACCTCGGAAAATGTAAGGGAAACCAAGAACATTGTTTACTTGGTTTGCATAATCTGAGCGACCAGTCGCAATGATTGCATCTGTGCGAACTTCAAGGATTTCTTCAGGGAGAATTTCGGGAGTTGGGTTTGCTAGTGCGAAAATAATTGGCTTTGCTGACATTGAAGCAATCATTTCTTTTGAAACAAGCCCACCTTTAGATAGGCCAAGTAGAACATCAGCACCATTCATTGCATCCGCAAGAGCACCGTCTGGGCAGTCAGTGGCAAATTTAGCCTTGTACTCATTAAGTTCCCCTTTCTTGAGACGATTTGTAGTGATGATTCCTTGAGAATCAACCATCTTAATGTTCGAACGTTTTACTCCTAAGGCAACATAATGCTCCGCACAAGCAAAGGCTGAGGCTCCTGCACCGAGAACGACAACGTTGATTGTGTCCAATTCCTTTTCCTGAAGTTCTGCTGCATTGAGTAATGCAGCGCCTGAAATGATAGCGGTTCCATGTTGATCATCATGCATAACCGGGATGTCTGTTGCTTCTGCAATTCTTCGTTCAATCTCGAAACATTCTGGAGCTTTGATATCTTCTAGATTGATGCCTCCAAATGTTTTGGAAATATTGACAACTGTCGAGATAAACTCTTCTGGATCGGTCGTATCGACTTCGATGTCAAACACATCAATATCTGCGAATGTTTTCAGAAGGAGGCCTTTGCCTTCCATAACAGGTTTACTTGCCAATGCGCCGATGTTTCCAAGACCCAAGACAGCAGTTCCGTTTGAGATAACAGCAACCAAATTCCCCTTTGATGTATAACGATAGGCGTCTTCTGGCCTTTCAGCGATTTCGAGACATGGGAAGGCTACTCCTGGAGAATAAGCCAGTGAGAGTTCATGCGCTGTCGCGTGAGGTTTTGTTGGTACAACCTTGATTTTTCCTCGCGGTTCTTTTTCGTGATACTCAAGTGTTTCTCGGCGAAGAATTTCATCTCTCTTTTTCTTCAAGTTTGTATCCCCTAAACCTCTCTTGGTAACATCAATGGTTTGAGCATTGTTCCTTGATTGGACCAGATAGAGGGTTTCTATCACTCGATTTGATGAACCAGTGATGTAAGGACTATGGGTTGCTTGCTCTTGTTGAGGTATGAGGAGAGGACATGCGTTCGAGAATCATTGCAACAATTGGCCCGGCAAGTGATAACGTTGAGGCACTAAAACAGATGATTGAAGCAGGTATGGATATTGCCCGCTTGAATTATTCTCATGGTGATTTCAAAGGGAAAGAGAAGACAATACAGAACATCCGTGCAGCGGAGGAAGAAGTTGGGAAATATGTTGGATTGTTAGCAGATCTTCCCGGCCCTAAACTCCGCCTTGGGACCTTTGAAGGTGAAGTCAATCTGGAAAGAGGCGAACTTGTCGATCTTCATTGTGGATTCCCAGAGGGTTTGCCCACACAAGCAAATACAATTCTCGGGGAACCTGTCAAAACATTGCCAGTGGAATGGGACGGATTGTCCAAAGATTTACGCGTCGGAGATCCTGTCCTCTTATCTGATGGCTTGATTCGATTAGAGGTTCTATCAGCGCCTGAACATATTGGCGAAGTTGTCCGTTGTCGAGTTGAAGATGGCGGAATTTTAACTGAAAGAAAGGGAATAAACGTTCCAAGAACATTGGTTAAACTTCCTGCAGTTGGGCCTCATGATCTCGATTGCCTTGAACATGCACTCTCTCAAAATGTAGATTTTGTTGCTGTATCGTATGTCCGAAGTGCAGGCGATTTAGAACCTGCGCGCGAACGAATCAAGCAGGCTGGAGTACATACCTGGATTGTTGCGAAAATTGAACATCCGGCGGCTCTAAAGGACCTGAATGCAATCGTTGAAGCGGCAGATGTTGTTATGGTTGCAAGAGGTGATTTGGGCGTTGAAATACCGCTCGAGGAAGTTCCTGCGGCTCAAGAAAGAATCGTTTCTGCATGTCTCGAAAGAGGGACGCCCGTTGTTGTTGCAACTCAAATGCTCGAAAGTATGGTCAATCATGCACGACCAACAAGAGCAGAAGTGACTGATGTTGCAACTGCTATTCGGCAGCACGTTAGTGCAGTCATGCTCTCGGGAGAAACCGCAGGAGGACAGCATCCCGTTAAAGCGGTGGAAACAATGGCGAGGATTGCTGAAACTGTTGATGCATCAACAGCAGATTTGCCCGAACCTCCTGCCTTAGCTGCTTATGTTTCAACGCGTGTTATAGCAGGTGCGGCAGTTGACATTGCTAGACAGACAAACGTAAACCATTTAATCGTCGCAACTGAACACGGGAACGCTGCTCGGCTGATGGCTGCACATCGTCCAAGAATCCCTATTTACGCCATGACAAACCGTATACGGGCAGCCCGTCGAACAACCATTTTGCCCGGTGTTGAAGGATTGTTGGTCGAAGAAAAACCGAGAGCACGCTCGACGGTTGCAGAGGCTGTTCGATTGTTATATGAGCAGAAAAAAATCAAACCTGATGAAAAAATTGTTGCTATTTCAGGATCCCCTCAAGCAATCAGCGGTAGAACATCCACCATTCGATTGTTACAGGTGCAAAAAGACGGTGAACTCTCCGATCTGGAGTGAAGTATTGTTCTATCAATAAGACACCGCATTCAAATAGTGAGAAGAACGCATTAGAACCCATGAGCGAAGCCCATAATCAACCATCTCGGTCGCGACGGGCAATGTTTCTAACAGCATTAATGCTGATTTCATCATGGTCTCTTGCTCTCACAGCCGTTCCAATGGCTTCCGCTCATGAAACAGGGGACGTCATTTCTTGGCCACTTTCCGGTAGCAATGATACGGGTTGGATTCAACTCAATGCAACCATTGGTTCGGACCCAATACTCAGTAGTCAAGCCACTGCAGATTGGATTCTCGAGTTCGCTCCAGGCGCAGAGATTTCAAACGCTTCTCTTCAGATTCATGTGAATGGTTCTGATGGATTGATGATCGATCAGCCGCTTCTCGTAGCCAATGACATAGGCGTCAATCTCTTCGATTGGAGAGGATTGGGCATATTAGGCGCATCTGATTCATTTGATGGAGCAAATCCATACACCGATCGGCTCTCTCCAAACAGTGCTAGTGGCGCTGGCTGGACCTTACCTTCTGATGCGATGATTACAGAACTCGCATTCGAGGCCCTTGCTCCAGTTGACCCTCTCACGTCCTTTACTCCAGTAACAATTCCAATCACGTCGTACGCTCAACACCCCGTTGATGGGCAACTATACCTTGTAACCGGCGATACCATTCTGGTATTTGATGCAACAAACAATCCTGCAATTATTGATTTTTACGATTTTGAAGAACTTGAATCTTCACTCGGAATCATTTCCGATATAGCCATTGGACCGAATGGTAACGTCCATGTTGCCTTTGAAGAATCATCCGAATTTAGAATGATTTCAGTGCTCGACGGAACTGTTGGGGCTGGGCTGCCATCCTTCCCTGCTGGTGAAATTGGCGCCTTTGAGGTTTTAGCTTCAGGGATTTATGCAGCAAACTCCCAAGGAGACCTCTATGTCTTTGATTCAACTTCTTCTAGCTGGAATCTTCTTCTTTCATCCTCTTCAAACACAGATGTTAACGATCTTCATGAAGAGAATAATATTCTTTACATGGCAACTGATAACGGTGTAGAGCGATACGATTTATCGGCTAATCAAGCGCTCTCATCATGGAACTCCGGAAATGTTCTCCACAGCAACACAATCTCTGAAATTATCACTGCTGGAAATCAACTCCTCTTTTCATCTCCAGATAACGGACTTGCGCGATTCAATTGGAATTCGGGATTCTGGCTAGCGACATGGAATGACGCAAACTGGCTTGCTTCAAATACGGTGTACGGTGCTCAGGCACATCAAGACACGCTTCACATCATGAGTGGAAATGAACTGCATCGTTACAACCTTTCAACTGGAGTTTTCGGTTCTTCGATTGATTTGAGCCAGATGAACCTAACAGAAACCGCTGTTAGCAAAATGATGCCATGGTCTCCTGGAGGCGCACGAGCACCTTCAACAATGATGCATGCAATGACAGACGGAAGTCGCCTGATTCTCATTGATGCCACAATGTCAAGCACAATGCAACGTGAAATTGTTATCGCAAGTGGGCCATCTGGTTCTGCAATGAGCGACGCAGTCGAACACAATGGGATTCTTTACGTTGCAGGATTTACCTCGGAACAACTCGACAGATTCGATATAGCAAATTCACTTTGGCTAACCTCTATTGATTTGGGTGATAGGATAACTGCTCTTGAACTTGCAGGAGATACGATTCTTGCAGGAACTGTTGATGACGGGGTTTTCCTCATCGAGAACGGTACTGTCCGAGCAAATGTCCCGCCAAGTTCTTCCACAGATTCTTCTGACAATTACGTCGCCGATATTGCAGCAATAGGCGACTGTGGAGATTCTACTGGATGCAACATTATCGTTATTCAACCCAATGGAGTTTACAGAATAGATGCTGATGCGACAGCCATCGGCTCTGCGACACTTTTGAAGTCTGGCGTTGGTTTAACAGGGCAACTTGCAATCTACGCAGACGTATGCTATGTGGCGAGTACTGAAGGATTGCTCAGATATGAAATCAGTAATGATACATTCCTTGCTTCATGGGGATCGACGGGAATCAATGGCGTCGATAATGCCCCCGTGGCAGTAATAGGAGATGTGGTTCACATGGGCTTATCCGGGTACGGTGTAGCTCGGAAGAATATTCTAACTGGAGAAATATTGACTCCGCTTAATTCAGACACAACGAACATGCAAACAAACACAATCTATGC
This sequence comes from Candidatus Poseidoniaceae archaeon, assembly GCA_049623485.1. Lineage (GTDB taxonomy): Archaea > Thermoplasmatota > Poseidoniia > Poseidoniales > Poseidoniaceae > MGIIa-L2. The sequence goes on along the minus strand of JBMZTB010000002.1, from coordinate 50,164 downwards.
CCTTGAAGCCAGCGGTAACGATTTATGGATTGGAACAAATATTGCAGGATATATTTGGGATGGTTTCTCTGTTAGTGAGACAACAATCGGGCCTCGAAGTGACTGGACAAAGCGTCCATCACAACATTTTGATTATGTTCTTGATGGAAATTCGATGTGGTCTGGTACAAACATCGGCGTATGCAAGTATGATCTGTCAGGAAACATCGATGACTGCCTCAACGTCTATGATGGGATGCCTAATTGGGGAACTTATGCTGTCGGAGTTAACAGCACCACAGTCTTTGGTGGAACCTTCTCTGGCGTAGGACTCATTGAAAAATCATCATTCAGTGTCGTCGGAGAATGGGATGCTGGTTCACAAACTGACAATGCGATCGTTGAAATTATCGATGATATCGCATACATCGGGTTGTCAAGTATCGGAGTTGCTCGATGGGACATTGCAAACAGTCAATGGCTGACAACATGGACGACGAGTAACGTCCTAGATAGTGGAAATGAGTACGTAACTGGTATGATTGAAGATATTCGACCTGGCTTTATTTGGATTGGAGGAGAAGATGGTTTTCAATTAATCAACACAACTACAAGTACAGAGGCGTATGATATTGAAGTCTCAAACAGTCTATACGTCGGGAACGGCGACCCATACGATTTGACAATGTATGGATACACTATGTATTACCATCAGGGCGTATCAAGCGACAGCATTTACGGCATTGATGTTGGGAATTTTACTGCGATAACACCACTTGATGCTGGCCAAGAAGTCAGTGAAAATGGCGGCGATGTTGTGGGTATGACCATCGTTGGAGACACACTTCTTGCAAGTGTAGTATCTGGACAATGGTGGAATCAGGAAGGGAGCGGAGGAATTGCGCAATATGATTTAGCAACTCAAACATGGAACTCTTCCGTCTTGCCAGAAGGTTCGGTAGATCGGGTTACAGCATTCAATTCGTCGACTGGTCACACATGGATTTCTTGGGGAGAGATAGGCCTTGAAGTCTACAGCCCGAGTGGAACAAAACTCGGTTCTTGGGATTCACTTTCATTTCCAATTCGAGAAATTATCGAATTTGATGGTTTGATTTTGTTTGCCACCGAAGACGGTATTGAACGATTCAACGAATCTTCCTTCCAATGGGAAACAGCATGGACGCCTGGTAACGGCTTACCGAACGCAATGGGGGATTGGATCGGTGAACTTTGGACAGATGGAAGTACCTTGATGGTTGGTTCAGCAAACTTTGCAGGTTGGGGTGGATTCCAACGAGGAACAATTGGTCAACTTGATGCATCTGGCACTTGGACAACTTACACCACTGGCCAAAATGGAATTCCAAATGGCTATCCTATCTCGATGACTGAATGTGGATCTTACTTGTATGTTGGACTTTTCAACAACAATGGAGGGGTGACATACATTGACCTCGCAAATACAACCGCTGTTGGGTCATTTACAACATCTGTTCTCAAGAGCGGGCGAGTCGCTGCAGTTGCTTGCGACCCATCCGAGACTTTGTATGTCGGATACGATGATGATAACTTACCGATTTCGAAATACGATACGACACAATCTGCATGGATTGCGGAGATAACATCTAACGGAAACGGAATTCCGACAGATCCAGTTTGGCTTGATGCATTTAGCTATGCAAATGGTAAATTATTGATCGGTTACGATAACAATGGAGGCTTTGCGGCTATTTCGACGCTTGGTGCAATCTCTGGTCAAGCGAGTGTACAATCCGTAGGAACTGCAGTTACCTCAATCAAATACAGTGGAAATGAATGGCTCATCGGACAAGCAGGAGGAGCGAGTGGCTACTCTCATGTTGACAGACTTAGTTCGACCGGTTTGAATACTGAATTTGAATTACCTGCTTTGGTTAGTGGGAACATCAAAGCAATGGTCAGCGACGGTTCTCGAATTTGGGTCTCTACCTATTCAGTCACCTTGAACGGCAACAGTCCAGGAGCAGGTTCTGGAGGTATTCTACAAGGCACATTCAACTCCAGCGGAGGCATTGACTGGAACGAAGGTTGGTCTCTTTCATTCAATAACCAAGTAAACTCCATGTTGATGGAAGGAACGAAAATTTACATCACAACTGAAAATGGTGGGATGTACACTCTCAATACAACGACAAATGTTCTGCAACTCATGAATGGCGCAGTCCATAACAGCCAAGATGGAATTGGACTTTACCAATCAGGTGGTACCTCAACGCTCTTTATTGGATTGCTTGGCACTTCGTCAACAGCTGCTGGTGTCCAGGTCTTCGATGTAGCAACTCAGCAATTCACCAGCGGCCAACTTCTATCAGGCCTTCCTTCTGACAACATTCAAGGATTCGCCTTTTCCAATTCTCACATCTACATCGCAACACAGAACGGAATTGGTCGTTGGAATCTCACAACAAACGACTGGGACAATCCATTGACAACATCAGATGGCCTCCCCACGTCAAATATTGAGGACATTCGATACATCTCAAACGTACTCCATATCGCAAGTCCAAGTGGCCTAACCCAATACATTCCAACTACAGGTGCTATGAATACAATGACGACTGCTGATGGTTTGCTAGGAAATTCTGTATGGTCTATTGAAACCTACACAACCAGTCAATCGGGAACATGGTTGATTCTCGGACATGATGGTGCTGGAAGTGAGCGCCCAGGCCTTACCGTTGTTGATCTCTCTAATTCATCTGTTGCCGCCACTCATCGCTTTGATCAACTCCCTTCCAACTTCATTACATCAGTCGCCTCTGACTACGGTGGTCTTCACATCGCAACCGATGTTGGGCCGTTGGTTCACTATGATGGACTGACTGGAGAATTCGAAGATGGCCTTGCAAGTTTCGAACTCGGTTCTGGTTGGCCAATTTACCGAATGGACAGTGACGGAACGCACTTGATGGTCATGGGTGCTTCTGGGATGGCAATACTTGAAGCTCAAACAAGTACACATTCAATGCTAAAATCGGCAATCGTGCAGAACCCGACGAATGTTGCGGTCGGTGCCAGTGGATTTTGGCTAACCACATCTGATGCTGGCCTAAGAGGATGGACTCCTGCTACTGCGTTTAACGAAATGGAAACGATTAGCGTGCGGTATGCAAGTCCACTTAACATCGGCTTTAATTCACAATATATGGAAATCACTAACTTGACCCATCCGGGACTTCAAATTGACCTTGTTACTCAAGACAATCCTGTAATTCTGGATAGTTCTGTAGGTGTGGCAGGTGTGCACGGGCTCTTGTTCCAAACAGTGCCTCTCGTAATGACATCTCCTGTTTCAAATGCTGCTGTATGGGCTCAATCCAGTCTCCTCAGATATGATGCAGTACTGGAGCTTGACAATACGACTGGTGTTGAAAACAGTCTCCAATTAGCCATCAACAACGGCCAATTAATCAATGGATCTCGCATTGTTCCACTCAAACTTATAGCACCTAGCAACGGGACTATTGAGGTTCGGCTTGTGTATGATTGGGTGAGAAAAGATACACCTGTTGAGATTGCCGATATGTACGACAGGCCTGATGATGGCGGTGGAGCATTGACTGTGGAATGGTCACTTGTTCACGACCCAGATTTCAATCGATACCTCATCTATGTAAACGAAGGCCCATGGCAAGCCTTGCCGACCGATATCGATCTTGCTGGAAGAATCATCGATAAGACTGAATCTCTCCATAGCCGACTCAAGGCCGATGTAACAACGGCCAACGGCGTTCCCTTGGTTGATGGCGTGGAATATTACGCTCTTATCGTCGTTGAATACGACAACGGACGGTTCGGATTACCAAGCCAGATTGTGGGGCCGGTAACAACCAGTAACGAGGTTCCAACCCCTCCTGAATGGGCTACTGCTCAACCACTTGATGGTGGTGTGGAAGGCGATCTAGAAACTGAATGGGCACGTTGTTCTGCACTTGATCTTCTCGAAACCCGTATTTACACATCGACACAACCAATCAACGATATTCTTGGCTTGTCGATTGCCTACTCTGTCCTTCCCACAGAAGGAAATCTTACCATTCTAAATCTTGATGCTGGAAAGCCGTATTGGCTCGGGTTCACATGCGTTGATACCAGCGGACAAGAAGACATCATGAATGCGACAATTATTGGTCCTGTTGTACCAACAGGCGGAATAGACGATGGTCAGCCTCCTGCAAAACTCGAAAATGTCTGGGCAATAGATACCCCAGAAGATGAGGGTGGCAGAATTACTGTCGGATGGGATCCAAGTGATGCAGATGATTGTGCCTTCTACACGATCTACATGATCACTGGTGTTGTGTTCGTAACAAATCCTACTTCAGTCGCTGGATTTTCGGTCGCCAAGGTGGTAAATTCTTGCCAAGAAAACACAACAATTGTTTCGCAATTAGACGACTTACCATTGACAGATGGACTCGAATACTACATTGGCGTAGTTGCATATGATTCATGGTTAAATGCAGAATTAAACGATGTTAACATCGTTCAAGCGACACCTCTTGATAATTCAGACGGGGCTTCTATGCCTCCTTCCCGAATTGAAAATATCCAAGCATTCGATCATCCGAATGATGACGGTACTGCCATCGATGTTGTTTGGTCGATCTCTTCTGCTGATGATTTCAGTCATTACACAGTGTGGGCTGCAGATAAACCAGTTGATGACATTTCCTACCTCTGGAATGCTTACGGTGATGACCCTGCAACCTGCGGTTGTATCTCAATCGATAAGCAATGGATTGATGAAGATAAGAATCCAATAGAATTAACCTTGAATACTGCATTGTATGGAGATGGAACTCAATCATCCGAATTTTCATCTCTTGACACTCCCCAGTTGATTCAACCGGGAATCGAACTCTTTGTCACAGTCACCGTTCATGATTTACAAGGAAATGTCTACATCGATTCGTTGTTATCAGCAAGTGTTGTACCAATCAACAATCTAGAGGATACAACCCCTCCACCGCGTCTTACTGATATCTCTCTCAGCGACCGCCCTATGGACGATGGATCCGCTCTCGACCTTGAGTTTGGACTTTCTACTGCGAGTGATATCTATCAATACGAGGTGTATGCTGCTTCATGGTCTTTCTCAAGCGTTGGGGTAGGTTCTGACGGACCAAACGCACCTATTATGACTCTTGATAGGATTCCAAGCTTCCCGATTATTCTAACCATCATTGCAGGCGACCTTCCAGTACTTCCAGGACAGCAAACTTGGGTTGCTGTTGTAGCCGTTGATTCATCTGCCAATGCACACAAGACTGATTTGACCGTTGTTTCTTCGCAATCAATTGACGATGGTATTACAGATCCTGGCAACTATCTTCCAGCCATTGATGGAGTTACTTTGGCATGGGTTGCAGAAACCGATATCCTGGTGACATGGAATCACACAAATGATTTCGGCGTAGAAGGATATCAAATCCATATTTCCGATGAGGATTTCATAGATATCTCAGATGCTACATTTGTGGGAGAGACGCTCACAGCGAACTCGTTCGTGATATCCTCCACTGTTTTTGCTGAACTCGATAACAAATCAGCATGGTATGTCTCCGTCACAACATTTGATGATAATCAAATTCGTCAATCGGTAGATGCTGTGATGATTAATGCGGTTGAAAATGGAGTTGTAAATACCGATGATTCAAGCGACGGTACAGATTTCCAGTCTCTTCTAACAACACCGAATTTGCTCGCTGCAGGCTTGGTATTTATCTCGCTGATTTTGCTCATAGCAATTGTACGTGGTCGCGGAAAGAAATCGCAAAAGGACAAACAGTGGGAAATTCAGACCGCTACTTGGGGGCTTGGGGATGATGAAGGATGGAATTCACCTTCTGAAACAAGTGTACCACCGCCACCTCCAGTAGATACTGGGTCTCTCTTCCAAGCTGCTGACCGAATTCAGAATGCACCAATCGACCGACAAGAATACGTTGCTCCAAGACCAGTCATGAACCCTGTTCGAACTCCTGTTGACAATAGTATACTCAATGATTTGGATATTGGTACCAAGCAGAATTCATCCAACCCTGGTATCGATACATCGTTCTTAGACGATCTCCTTTGATACCGTGATGCTCAAGTCATAGGAATGACAGGTAGTGGTATGAGCAGCATGCGGCAACCCCCACGTTCCGCTGTTTTTACAACGTTGCAGTATTCAATAGAACGAGGATTGTTTCAATTTGATCAGCATTCAGTTCGCCTCCAGGAACATGCTAAAAATCTTAGAATCGAGTTACCAAACGATTGGAAACAGAGCGTTCTAGAGCAAATCGTTGAGATGGAATCTCAACTTGAAGATGGACTTCTACGAATTGAGTACACTTCTGAGGGAAAATGGAATTTCTCCAATCGAGCATTTTCGATAAGAAATGAGCCTTGTGATGCAATAACTGTTGAAGCAAAAATATGGCCAAAGCGAGTCGCTGGGACAAAGCATGGGGCCTGGAGTGTGTATCATGAAGCAAAGCAAAAGGCAGAACAATCTGGAGCAGATATTGCATTATTTGTTCATGAATATTCAGTTATTGATGGGGATCGAGGCTCACCAATTTTACTAGACGAAGATGGGGTTGTATGGTACAGTGCTTCATCTCAAGCGGTCGATGGCGTCACGCTTCATTCGATTTTGCCAGAACTAAAATCCTCTGGTTTTCCTATCCAAAAGGGAAATCTAAACGAGCGCATGGTTGCTCGTTGCATTGAATGTGTCGTTCTTGGAAGTGGATTAGGCGCTTCAACCATTGAATCGATTGATGGAGAAGAAATTGGGGATGGGACAACAAGATTGACTGATCTGTGTAGAAATATATTATCTCGTTTGGAAGATGATGAATCATCATGGACTGAGGTGAAATGAATGGAGCCTCTGCTTTCGCTACGAAATACGTTACAGTCCCAGGGGTTACTTGGAGATAATGCTCACCAATATGGTTCTCCTGACGAGATGATGTTACTTTCCTCGGGACCAAAAAGTCATCTTGCAACCTTCTCTCTTCTTTGTGGACCCAGTACTGCTCGAATAATTATTCGACAGCCTTCGAGTGAAATCATTTCACCTGCGCCCCCTCATTCTCCGATGAATGGCGATATCAGATTGACTGAATCATCAGTAATCACATCCGAATTGCAGCAATGGAATGGGACTTGTTGGGTTGTTCAAGAAAAATTTGAAGCAACTACCATAGCAGATATTCTTCGTCATTTTTGTCCTAGAGAACAGATTAGTTTTGATCAACTTCTTGAAACAATTCCAATCACAGGGCCATTTTGGACTGGTGCTTTCTCATATGATTTGGTTCAATGGACCCAACCCATTGGATTGCAGTACCCTCCAAAGGAGAATGAACTGCTTTCTGTTGTATGGAGAATTGACAAGTGCATTATCCATTGCAAAGAAATGGATATGATGAGGGTTTATTCAACAGATCAACATTGGGCCAAAGCAGCGGATGTATCTCTTTCAAAACACGTCCATTCTGAATACGCACCAACAATAAAGCCTTCACCGCCTCCGATTTCGAATTGTACTGATGAAGAACACGAACAGATTGTAGAAACCATACATTCTGCAATCAAAGACGGACAATTGTATCAACTCAACTATGGAAGAACTTGGGAAGGGGCAATTGAATCTGAACCATGGGAGGTGTTATGTCATTCGGTTTCATCAAATCCTGCTCCATTTTCTGGTTATGTTCATGTAAACGATGAGGAGTTGGCATTGATATGCGCCTCCCCTGAATCGTTGTTGTCCACAAAGGACGACATTATCACAACCGCTCCAATCAAAGGAACACGCCCTAGAGGAGCATCGCTTGCCGAGGAGCTTTTGTTACGAGAAGATATGATTTCAGATCGAAAAGAACGTGCAGAACACAGAATGCTTGTTGATCTCATGCGCAACGACGTTGGAGCCATAGCAAAGCCAAACCAAATTTGGATTGAACGATTTGATGTTGAAACATATGCAGAAGTTCAGCACCTAGTAACTCGTGTTCAAGGGCGGATGAAAAATGGACTCGATGCTTTTGACGCTTTCCAGGCAGTGTTTCCTGGCGGATCGATTACTGGATGTCCGCGAACAGTTGTTTGTTCAGCTATCGATGAATTAGAAAGGCAGCCAAGGTCGTTTTGGACGGGATCATTAGGCTGGTTTGAAACAAAAACGAACATGTCCTCTTGGAATATTATGATTCGAACTGCAGAGTTGAAACGAGATGAAAATGGATGGAAAGCGAGAGTTACTGCTGGCGGTGGTATTACCATTGAATCAAATCCTAAATCTGAGGTCGCCGAAGCGAAGTGGAAAGCAAACGCCCTCCTGAGATCCTGTGGATGGATAGATGATGACCGTCTCTCTATTCCACGCGGTGATCTTTCAGTCCATTCCCTACCGATAGAGGGTGATTTGAAATCATCACCAATTTCAAATTCCATCTATACAAATAAATTCAAACAAGATTCTGTCCTCCTTATCGATAATCTTGATTCCTTCACATACAACATTGCCCACATGATTTGTGGCCTTGGATATGATGTAAACATCATGAATGGAAGGAGCAACACCACTCAATCCGCAAAGAAAATAATAGAACTTCTCAATCCATCTCATGTCATTCTAGGCCCCGGTCCAGGTTGGCCAAAAGACAGCCCACTGACAATGGAATTTGCAGAAATGGCTCTTGCTGGAGAGTTGCCCCCAACACTTGGGATTTGCCTCGGCCATCAAGCGCTTGGCATCGCAGCCGGCTGGCAGTTGATTCCTAGCCCCTCTGGCCCAGTACATGGAATTCCCGTCGAATGCTTGCATAACGGGCGTGGCCTTTTTGAGAACCTTTCTGAAATCCATATGACCAGATACAATTCTTTGACACTTCTTTCATCAGATCATCAAGCCAATTCAGGGTTCCAAATTGATGCAACTGATGAAACAAAATCACTTGTTCTAGCGATACGGAGTCAATCACATCCTGTTTTTGGGGTTCAGTTCCATCCAGAGTCTGTTGGAAGTCAATCTGGAGCGTTTATCCTTGACGCTTTTCTAAATTCTCAAGCGCATGGTTGAAATGACGGTAGTCGGTGGGCAGGACTGAGGGAGAGAGATGCCAACCTGTCGCCTATGTTCTGCAACCTATCCTCGTGAGTTCTTCATTCATGGAAATGGGCCAAATACACAGGTCTGCACTCGATGTGGAGTTGAACATGGAATGATCAGTAAGGAAGATGCTCCTAACCTGTATGATGATACGCTCAAATCAGCCCGATTGAGTACTGTATCTCGCCGATATCGACCTTTCCTATATCTTTCAGTTCTTTGGGGTCTTTACATTACAACAGTTCGCAGTATTAGCCCGTGGGGTATGTACATGCTAATTATGCTTACACTACTCACACTTGCATCGCTTGTACTCTTCATAACAAGTGGAGCAAAGTACACAAGCACACTTGCAAGACTTACCCCTGACTATGAACGACCAAAGGGTCACTGATTCATTATTTTGAGTGAATACGCAGAACATCTCCATCGGATAGTTCGTGCTCTGCTCCGACGATTCGACGAGTACGCCCGTCCACACCTTTGATGAAACCATCACCAAGATCGCTGTGAACTTTGTATGCCACTTGCTTTGCTTGAATATTCGATTCCACAACTAGAGCATCTGGAAGTACATTTCCATCACCGTCAGTCCAATGCGACTCATCTTGGACAGGATATACAACAATTCGATCAAGTTCATCAAACAAAACTCGATCGAGTAATTTGTTAAGTCCTGTTCCCCCCATTTTCGTCAACCTCTGTTGAAGCATTTCCAATCCTTTTGCTTGAGCTTCGTTGAGAGCCTTCTGATCTGGAATGGTGAAGGTCGAGGCTCCTGAAGTGTATTCAATGAATCCTGCTTCATTCGCCTTACGTAGTGCAAACTCGGTCTCTGCTGAGCATGGAACAAATTGAGGGATGATTTTCGATAGATGTTCAATAACACCTTCTGGTGCAAGATCAGCTTTGTTCCCTGCGATGAACAGAGGGAACAGATGGTTTCTGACCGATGATGCTAGAATCCTTAGAATGTCATCGGACCAATCCCATGGCGAGGTCATATCTCCATGTTGTGAGTGGAAAGAGTCGAATGAGCGTTGACAGATGCTTTGGGTTGCTCCTAGACCTGAGAGACGATCATGAAGGAATTGGACGAAACCTTTCACTCCTTCAGCTTGTATTTTACGAGCACCTCGGACCCAGCCATCTTTGAGAAGACTCAATATCCAAGCATCTAATTCATTTGTAAGAAAAGAGACTTCGGCTAATGCTTGCTCAATGGCCTCTTCTTTTGTTTTCCCTGCTCCTATTGGATTGCCCTCTGCATCTGTTGTCCCAGCAACATCGATAACTTGGATAAGAGCATGACATTCAGCAAGGTCTGATAGGAAAGCGTTTCCTCTTCCTCTCCCTTCACTTGCTCCTGGAACAAGACCTGCAACGTCAACAAGCATGCAGGGGACGTAACGTTGATGATTCTCACAAGAACCTGTTCGTGGGGTGCAGATACTTCCTCCTCTTTCGGATGAAAGTTCAACTCTTCCATCTTCTTCTATACGAGTACGTAATTCACCACATGGGCATGGAAGACGGCTTGGAATGAAAGAAATACCAACATTAGGGTCAATTGTACAGAACGGATAATTTGCAATGTCGACTGGAATGAGAGTGGATGCTGCAAAGAAGGTTGACTTCCCTACATTGGGTTTTCCGACCAATCCAATTCGCACGGAAAACCCGCCCAGAATCACTCTTCTTCAGAGAATGGGTTTGGTCGAACACGAGCAATTGCGATGTCCAACTCTGGCAAATTGATTCGTCCATCGCCATCTAGGTCAATCATTTCCATGAGTTTCAATACGTCCCATGGAGGAAGATCTGCAATTTCTGAATTGAGGAGCGCCTGTTGTAGTTCAAATCCATCGATGTTTCCTGAATCATCCAAATCAATGGACCTGAAGAATTCGAAAATGGTCATTTCTTTCTTTACCAGATAATCGGAAAGCATCTCAAGTTCTGTTTTAACAACTGGAAATTCTGTAATTTCATCATTGTGGAGTGTAGAAGAGACTTCGATTATCTCTACTCCGCCTTCGTCTTCAACATCTTGTCCGACCACGAGAACTGTGTCAACGCCAACTCCGCGTTGCAAGAGTTTGCGAATTGAGGATTCACCTGTTTGAAGTGAATATCGTGTAATATCAGAGGTTGTTGATGCGGTCATTTCGTTCTTCATACCTCCAATCGAAGTTCTAATCAGGTTCAGGAAGAGGAGGATAATTCCAATTGAAGTGATGTAAAAGAGAACGGCCGCTGTAAGGCTAAAACCACCATCTGTCATTACCACATCTTCGCTTCCAGAATCGAGTAGAGCCTTTTCGGTAAAGTCTCCCATAATCTTTGCAACGGTCGATGTAATTCCGCCAAAGGCAACCAAGATCGTTGTGAGAGATGCGGAGGAAGGAGAAGACAATTGGCGATTTGCGGCAAGCGGATAGGATTCACAGATACAGGCAACTGCCATGAGTCCGCCTACAGTCCAAAGGAGTCCAATATCGACAGTCGTGGCCATATCGTTGAGTGTTCCCAAACCGATGAAAACATCCAGAGATGTGAAATAACCGCCAATAGCGAAGATTGGGAATGCAATCATTGCTAGTGTTGCTGCCATAGCTCCTGGGCGAGCAACGATGCCTGTAGCGTTCCCTGCTGCAGTCATAATGATATTGACCGACCCTGCGAAGATAGGAAGGAGTGCAAGCGTCATTAGAATAGCACCCAGATTCTCGAGGAGTGTTCCTGCGTCAGCAGAACTCATCATGAATGGAGGGAGTGTAATGAAGAGAAGGAGCATGCTTGCCTTTGTCATTGAGTCGGACCAGATTGGGCGACTTGCGGCACGAGGAACAAGGTGGTATGCAACTGCAAAGAAGAGCGAAATCATAACCCATGACTGCGTCATTCTCTCTCCAAGCCAAACGACTTGAGTAGAATCTGCTAACTCTCCGAAGAAACGGAATTGAGATCCGAAGATGAACGAAGCAAGTGCCATGAACACAAACCAGTTGCTTGCTTGAATTGTCTCGCCTTTACGTTGAGCGACTGTAAGGAGGACATTGATCATGACTGCGATGATGATGAATGCACGCAAAGAATGCATGAACAAATCTTGCAGAAGTGTTTCGTTTTCTGCACTGAGGTTAGCCAGAAGACCAAGGATTGTTGGAAGGAGGAGCGCTGCAGCGGTAAGGACACTGAAAAGAAGTGCAGTCAGGCTCGCATTTGATTCACTAGCCATCTTGCCTGCACCACTTCGTGCAACAGCGACAAGACCGCCGCCAAGTAAAACAGAGAACAATCCTGTGATCAATGTTGCATTGACGAAAGTATCGAGAGCGCTGCCGTCATCGTATGCCCACCCGATACTAGCAAGAGAATCGAGTGCACTGCCATCATAATCATGCCAGAGGGAAAGGAAGGTTCCGATACCTGCAAGAGTTAACCAAATCATTCCTAGATTCATCCAGGTCTTGGCCCCACTTCCTTTCTCATCATTGAAGAGATCAACAATCCCTGCTGGTGCTTTGTTAAGGAGGAAAAGACCGAATTGGCGCATTGGGTCGGCCATTGTTCCAATTCCTTTTTGAAGATAGAATGTTGAAAAACCAACAACAGTAAAGAAGAAAAATAATGCGATAAAAACTGCTTCCATTTCAATCACCTACTCCGAGATTACCTCTCCCGCTAAGGTGGAGACAATCGCTCCAATGCCAATAATAAATCCAAGAAGGTAATACCAAATTCCTGAGCCGCCAAGATTGGACATCAATGGAACGATATCTCCGATGACTGGAATGTTGTCCCAGCCGAAGATTGTGCTAAACAGACCGAACATCCCAATGGCTACTACTGAGAGTAAAACCAACATAATTCGACTGGACGATGGTTCTGCAGTTCCTATGACTGCATCGGGGAGTTCTGTACTGTTCGACATTGCATCACCTGAATGAATCCGAGATGGACATGTTTGCGACTTGAAACGTGGTGATAAACATTCACTATGCTATCCATCGAACAAGGCTGTATATTTGGAGTTTCAAGATGAGCGGAGCATTTCGATAATAGAACCCCTTCTTTGCCGAGAGGTCCCTAAAGGAACTGGAATTGAACGATCGTTTTCTAATTCTTTTTGCCAAAGGGACTTGCAATCGCAATCGATACCTGTAAATTCTTCCAATGAGCCGGAAACAGCATACCGTTCAATCGCAGCTACAACCTCTGGATCGCATTCACCACAGTTGTGAGAACCTCTAATTTTGCCACCAGCAGTTGGATGGATAATAAGACGAGAAATTTGGTCCTCATCACCATTTATTCCGCCTTTAGGATGAACGATATGATGGCTTTGTTGAATAAGTTCAACCAATGACCAAAGCCATGGAGGCCTGTATTCTTGATGGCGGTGGAGACGATCGATTACTGTTCCACGTTGAATATTCATTGGATTGATTGAAATTTCATCACTCTTTTCCGCGACCGATTCAATCCACTTTACGCAATGATCGAGTGCATCGGCTTCGCTCATGAACGGTGGCTTGAACATCAAATACGTCTTTATTCTCAAGTTATATTTCTCAAGACGTTCGACTGCTCTGTCCCAAGAAGCAACAGAGAATCCCTTGTTGACATGAAACCGGAGTACTTCGTCATCGTATGCTTCTAAACCAATCGCTACTGTAAATGATGGATTTATGCTCGAAGCCCATGCTAACTTTTCGTCTGTAAGTTGCTCAGTACGGCTTTCAACGATGAGTTCCTTCCCGAAAGAATGGCAGTCTGCAAGAACGGTTTCTTGGAAATCTACTGGTATTTCACGGTCTTCAAGTAACGATCCTGATGTATAGACTTTCACCATTGAATGGCCCTCAAAATCATTGTACTTTCTTTTCGCTTCATTCCATTGGGCGTGAAGATCTTCGCTGGTTACATCATCCCGTGTATCGTTAAAGTAACCGCAAAACGTACATCCAGAAGACCACCACCAATGGCATCCTTTGGTTCGTAAAATGACTGTGACAGCAGTACATGGCTCACCATCTGCGGTCATTTCTGGAGTATGGTATACAGTTGCGGGTTTGCTAGCATCCCAGGATTGCTGGCGCTCCTTAGCCCAAGGAGTGTTTGCAGGAGCTTTAACAAGGTCGTGGATTTTCAGACTCTTTTCGTCTCCCCCGAGGAGTGTTGAAGAGTGACGGTCTAGCATTTTTCTCCCTCCTGAGATTACTCTTCTTCCGTTACAGGTTTGAAAATAATATCTAATCCCGCCTTGATGAATTGGCCTTTCGGATAAGATGGGTTACCGTCCTCAGCAGAAATGACATTGGGGGTGTAAAGTGATGCTGGAACCCGAACATCAACTCGACTTCCTAATCGAATCATTCCATAACGCTCGCCACGTCGTAATGAGTCACCTATGCTTGTCCATGGGACAATTGTTCTGGCGAGTGCACCTGAAATTTGCATGACCTCGATTCTACCTCCATCTTCGCCTTCCAGAACCGTTCGAACACGCTCATTGTATTCGCTTTCTTTACGGAATGCTGCTGCAAAGGGTCCTCTTCGACGTCCTTTTCCAGTCCTGTGCTCCATTGCTACAATCGTTGAAGAGAAAGGGACACGATTGACGTGAACATCAAGTGGAGACATGAAGATAGCAACTCTCCAAACGTCGTTTGGACCTGGTGTATCGGCTGGTTCAAATCGTTGTTCGGTTGTGAATTCAAGTGGATTATCACATGCTTGAGGGAACCAATCGCCTGTATGGACATCGGTTTCGATTGAAGATGTTTCTCGCTCTGCTTTCGATGGACGTCGGCCTGTTGCTCGCTCTCTTCGTGCAAACATAACATGTCCATCTGCAGGTGAAACGAGAATGCCTGCGTCTTGGGGAATAGGTCGATCGGGATCTCTCCAAAAATTAGCAAAGAAGACTGAAATCATCAAGCAAAGTACTCCAGCCAAAGGCATAATTCCATACAGAGAATCAAGATAGATTCCGCCAACTAGAATTGCAATGCCTGCAACGAGGAATGTACCAACAGGTGCATGACCTCCTTGAGCGAGGCCTCCCAACTTCAATCACCTCAGTTATCTGCCCATGGATCGACATCAGCGTCCCATGTTGCAGGTTCTTCAGGAGTTTCAGCGGCTTCTTCAACCGCTTCTTCAGGAGTTTCCTCTTGGGATTCTTCTTCTGTTTCCTCGACTATTTCTTCGGAAGGTGCATCTTCAACAACTTCTTCTGGCTCATCTGCTTCTTCGGTTGGTGCTTCTGGTTCTTCATTAGCCATTTCTTCTGCTCTGGCTTCAACCATTTCATCCATCCTTTCTGTGAATGCACGAGACATATGTTGAGATTGTCGTTCGGATTCAACTGCACGTTCAATCATCTCATATCGTTCCTTGATGGCTTTGTTAAGATCCTCGAAGAGCGTCATGTGAGACACGTACCAGTCATCTCGAGCCTTCATTTCAGTAACTGCAAGCTTCAGATCGTTATCGAGTTCTTCTGCAATACCGAAGACTTTACCGAGACGATCTTTCTCACGTGAGTATTTTTCTTCCATTGTCTGGAGAGCAGGTTGAAGATGTTCAACACGCTTGTCTGCTTTCGTTGCCTTCATTTCAAGTTCACGAATTCTGAAATCCTTTTCTGCGATGAGTGATTCTTGTGCTTCTCGCTCGATTTCTTTATCGATAATTTCTTTCTCAAGAACTTCGATTTCTGCACGAGCATCTACAAGTTCTTTTTCTTGCGCTTCGTATGCAGCAAAGAGCTTCTTCAAACGGTCTGTTTCCGTTGCTAGAGCGTCTTCAAGCTGATTGATTTGAATTTCTGGAGTGATTGTCCCTTCTTCAGTCATTTACTCACCTGGAGGAATGCCTCTGATTCAACCCAGCCGCCTATACACTATGAAGCCGACGCCTCATTGAGACTGTTTTTGTATGACTCCATGTGTTAAAACTCTGGAGAAATTAGAATTTCGGTGTGGCCCTTCTCGGGGCTTACGTTTCTTTATTTCTGGGTGATCTGGCGATTCTGTACCCTTTTTCCTAAAGAATAGAAGCAAAAAGAACAGTACTGCCGCTCCTCCTTCTCCCTTATCACATCTATACTCGTCATTTAGTGATTTAATGAGATAACGTCTCTAGATGACATTTGTCGCATTCACCAAGGACTTTGCAATCGAAACTTCGCCCATAGAATGCCCCGCATCTGGAACGATAATGAGCTCTGAAGAAGGTAATTTTTTGTGCAGTTCCCAAGCACTTTTCACTGGACAAACCATGTCGTATCGGCCCTGTACTATTACAGCAGGAATATGTTCGATAATTGACGAATTATTCAGTATGTAAGCTTCTTCAACAAAAATTCCATTGATGAAGTAATGGCATTCTATCCGAGCAAATGCCACCGCAAAATCGAGATCTTCTGCCTTTTCAAGATAAGACGGGTCTGGGAAAAGACGGCTTGTTGCCATCTCCCAACGCGTCCATTCCTTTGCAGCGGCTCTTCGAACTTCGACATCGTCATCTGTTAACCGCTTGTAATATGCTGGAATAAGAGCGTCTTGTTCGCCTACTGGAATGTGATTGTAATATGGTTCAAAGGCATCTGGGAAGACATGGCTGGCTCCATCTTGATAGAACCAGTGAAGTTCAGATTTTCGACACATGAAGATTCCTCTTAGTATAAACGAACGAACACGTTCTGGATGATTTTGACCATAGATGAGAGAAAGAGTAGAGCCCCATGACCCTCCGAAAACGTGCCATGTGTCGATTCCAAAATGTTCGCGAAGCGCTTCAATATCTGAAACAAGATCCATTGTCGTATTTTCTTCTAACTCTGCGTAAGGAGTTGATTGGCCACATCCTCTCTGATCGAATTGGATGATGTTCCATTTCTGAGGATCGAAATACCTACGATACGACGGTTGACTTCCGCCGCCAGGACCGCCATGAATGACAATAACTGGTATTCCATCTGGGTTCCCGCTGCATTCCCAAGCGATGGTATGTCGTTGTGAGACTGCAAGCATACCTGTTGCATATGCTTCTGTTTTTGGAAACAAGACGTCGTCGATTGATTGTGAATTAACGCTCATGGCACTTCCAAGTGAAGTCGGATGATGTTGCTTTCGATGCCTTTTTTTCATATATGCCTTCGGAGAAGCATGAAGGAAGCAACAGACGTTTTCAATCACTGGGCGCATCTTGGTAAGGATGAAGGAATGGAACGAGGGCATGCGAATGCTGTTAACGAAATGATCGATGTTGCTATGGAACGAGTACTGGAAGGACGCGTTGCTTTTTCAGCAGTTGATCTCGGATGTGGAAACGGTTGGGTTGTAAGAAAACTTTCCCAACATCCTGCTTGTGTTGAAGCCGTTGGTTATGACGGTGCAGAGCACATGATTGAGAAGGCGAAAGAAGGAGATTTCATCAATACATATCATTGTGCGAAATTTCCTGAAACGAAACCAGAAAAAACATACCAATTCGTTCATTCTATGGAATTCCTGTATTATCTGAAAGATCCCAAAGGCATGTTGCAGTCGATACATGATGATTGGTTGGAAGAGGGCGGTTGGGCCGTAATCGGAATCGATCATTATGCAGAACATGAAGAAAGTCTTAGTTGGCCTGAAGCGCTCGATGTTCACATGTCCACATTTTCAGAGGCAGAATGGATTCAAATGTGGAACGATGTTGGATTTCAAGAAATTCATGCTTGGAGAGCAAATGCTCATGACGGGAAACCTGGAACACTTGCAATTCTCGGAAAAAAGGCTTAAACATCAATCCCTAAATCGACACCATCAGGCCCGCACATTCGAAGTTCTCCTTTGTAAAATGGGCATTTTTTGCAGGTATCGATTGAATCCATTGGAAGCCTTTTCGGCTCGCTAACTCCATCTGCATTTGCTGTTAACCTCGCAATCCATTCGAGAAGGATTGAGAGTTCATTTTGAGCTTCTTCGTACATCTCAACGGGCATCTGAACAAGCCTTCCGGATGTACTAATGAGAAGAGCAGGGGGTTTAATCGTTCGACGCTCATCTGCTGATTTCAAGGATTCTTGCTTGTAAAATACCATTGAATAAAGCGTGAGTTGTAGTCGGTGATTTCGTAACATCTCAACTTCTTCTGCATTTTGTGGAGTGGATGAATTCCAATCTTCAATTTCCTTCTGCAAAGGATGCTCAGACAGGTCATCTGTTCTCGAACCAGAGGTTTTCAGGTCAACAACTTGAAGCCATTTTTCGGATTCTTCACAACCTGCTAAGACAATGTCTGCTTGGCCTTCAAACGTGATAGCAACATTCTCAATTTGAGTTACGATCGTTTGAGAAAGACCTAATGTTGGATTCGAATAAACTTCGCTTAGTTCAACATCTCTTGTGAAGTAAAACGAGGCTTCCGTTTGTAACCCTTCCACAGACTGTCCGTTTACTTCTTCTCCATCGGTTAATTTTCCTAACAAGCCGTTTGACAGTAATTGGGCAAGTTCGATAATCCTCTCACGGGTCTGTTGTTGTTCATCAAAGGATAAGTTATGCCACTCTGGCTCTGAGGTAATTGCATCATCAATTTCTTTCGTTTCAAGCAATCGATTTTCTTGGCCGTTTAGCCACTCGGAAGAAAGAGGGAATTCCTTTGATTTCATGGTCGCTGGATTTGCTAGACCAATCTCAACTAGGCGGTGGAACATTGAACCGAATGAGGTTGCAGAAGGCCAACCAGTATACGCATCACCATCATAATCCTCGCCACCAGTTCGATCTTTCGGTTCCTCTTCAGAAGGGTTGATTCTTGCAATATATTCGATATTGAAGGGCTCGGTTTGCCAGCCTCGCACCTGATTTAACCAGAATCTTCTGCGGCAGGAATTCGCCGCATCCAAGCCATGTGCGGTCATTTTAAGCGACGGAGAAATCGTTACAATTTCGTTTGCAGAAGCTTCGTCAACCTGATAATCTAAACGAGATTCGACTTCAAGCCATTCATTGAGAACTGATACTGGTGTTTGTTGAGCAAAACAATTTGGATGGTGATAAATTCTGGCACCCAGTACTGAATCAGATGTGAAGCCTGATGATGTAAAGACGTTCAATGGATCAAGAATTAGTTCGATGCTCTCATACTCGCTTAATCGCTGACCTTGAGTATCGCCCTCTAGGCTCCATGGTTGTTCAACATTTGAGTTGACACCCATGTAACGCAGCCCATCCAAGAGTAAATCACCCATATTATTTCCAGAAATATTGCCTGTTGCCAAAATGAATCCATCGGATGACATCGCACTTGTCTTTGAAGGAGATCCTGCGAAGATAAGGCGATCTCGAACTCTGGTGAGGGCGACATAGAATTGCCGTCGCAACTCGGCTAAATTCTGAGCCTTATTCATTTGGTTTGCAAGCATCCAAAGGCCATCAAGTGGCTTATCCTTTGACTTCCATGGTTGTATTCTTCCTGCAATAACATCAGGCGTAATTAAGACATTCTTTTGAGCATCATTGCTTGAGCTGCGTCTACCTGCTTCAAACAATCCTGTTACGATCACAACAGGTGCCTGTAATCCCTTCGCTCCATGGATTGTCATAATTTGAATCGCACCACTCGTTGGTGAAGATGTTGCCTGAGGTCCTTTGTTTTCAAGGGAAGCTAGGGCATTCATCTTGGCGAGCATAGCGCTTGGCTCATGTCCGCATTCTGTGCCAATTTTGTACAACAATGCACACCAGGTCTCAGCAACCTGTCGCTCTGATTCGTCTGGATACGTCGTCAAAAGATCGCTATAGTCCAGTACAACATCAAATATTTCGTGGAGAGCCCCTTTTTCGATCAGTTGTGAGAGGAGCGAAAGAAGATTTCCAGTCAATGACTCTCCGAAATATGTGGAAATATGATTCCAATAATTCTCAACGTCATTCTGTTCAAATATCTCTTCAATTTGAATTGATGTTGCTCCAACTATTGGAGAACGGACAAGCCCATGTGCAGCCAATCGTGAAGATGGTTTCGCCAGAAGGGAGAGGACAGAGAGCAGAGGTTTGACGACTGGTTGTTGCAGGAGTTGGCCTTGCTTATCTGCTAAAACTGGTAAACCTCGATTTTGTAATCTCTTAATCAAATCAGGGATGTGCTTCCTTGAGTGAACTAGGATCATGACATCTTCAGGAGATATAACATCCTCTGGCTCAATATCAACGTATTCTTGTTCTTCGGAAGACCATAATCGAGTTGCATGACCTCTCACAAGAGAATCTAATCTTGCAGCTATGAGTTCGTGTTCAAGGTGTCGTGGGTTCGCAGATTCTGAATCAAAGAGATGGTATCCTGCTCCCAATTCCAATGGAAGAGCATCTATTTCAGTTTGAGTTGGCAATAGCCATTCAATCACACCGTCCCTATCGGTCTCTCTACCTGCGTGGAGGGGTTGGGCGGTGGCATGAAAATCTCCTGGGAATTGATGGTGACGTTCAGAAAATGTGTCATCAAAAATATGGTTCAAGGTGTTAAGTAAACGTGGGGCTGTACGGAAGTTTGTTGTTAATTCAATGTGTCCTTCTTGACGTTGAAGAACAACAAGGTCATCTATTGCCGTACCAAAGTCATTGATTCCAAACGATACATAATCCCATGTTGCGGATGATTCATCGGAAGAAATTTCACTTGCTTGGATGAAAGAACCTGTTTCCCCCCCCGCACCAACTGGTCTAGGGTCCCGCCCATGTCCTTGCTCTATGATGTGCTCCATCCTTGGTTCATGTTCTTCCAAGCGATTAGCGAGTCGAATGGAGGCAACCATTCGACGCATTACAGTAACTTCGGCCTGTCTAAATCGATAGATGCTCTGCTTCATATCGCCAACAATACAGACTGTCGGATCCCAAGGACCAAGTGGATTTGGTGTTTCATCAGCCCCGTCATTCCTATGGCCCCACAGCCGTGCAAGAAGACGCGCGTGCTCTGGGTTCGTATCCTGATATTCATCGATGATAAACGCCCCATATCTTGCGCGTATTTGCTGCAGAAGAGCATATCTTCTTCGAAGATCATTTTGTTTTTCTTCATCGCCTTGCATCAAACTTAACGCTCTCCGAATGTGCTCATCAGCCCATGCTTCTTCTCCTAAGTCATCCAAAGCTTGAACCGCTTGTGGAGGGTACCAATGTCGAACAATTTCTGGGCAGCGAACGAGGAGTAAATCGCCCACCATTAACTGAACATCATCGAAATCATGAGCCTCTTCTTGAGCCTTGAGGTGACGGAGAAGATCTTGGCAACCAGCATGTACAGTGTATAAATCGTCAAGCACCTCTACCTGGAGGTCTCTCGATACTCGTAAATTTCCTTCTGGTGGATCTCGGCAAGGTGAAGTTCCAAGTGCTGTGACATCGTATTTTTCGTTCGCATCTCTGAAGTCAAAATCACGAAGGGGGTTAAGAGCATAAGAAGCTCGTGAAAGCATCAGCAGGAGACGACCATCTTCTGGATTGTGGAAACGATTACGAAGCAATGTTGCTGCTTCCTTGGCTTCATTCTGAATTTCCTTTGTGATGGCTTTGGACTCTTTTTGAGTAATTCCAGGGAAAGAGACACTTGACCATTTGACAAGACCTGAATGCCAACCTCCTATTATTTGGCTATGAAATCCACCAGAATTCAAAATGGTTGGAGTCGATTTCTCTACTTGACCAGGAGAACAGAGAGATACAATCACCTGATGAATCCATTGAAGTCTGGAAATTGGAGTTGTTGGGAGTGGATCTCTTGCTAATTGTGACAGTTGATTGAAGCGAGTGTTTTCATTTGGAGCACCGCTTGGATTCACCAAAAATGCATGGCGGCCATCTTTTGTAAATACTTCAACCCATTGATTCAAGTAATCATATGCATCTTCTACTACTCCATCAATAAGATGCCCGCAGCGCTCGAGAATCATATCCTCAATGAGAAGGTAATCGGGAGGTGAGGAACCGTCCCATGGTAATTCGTTTCGAATTGATCTTGCTCGTAATCTTCGTTTTGACTCTTCAACAAATAATGAGGATTCAAGCAAACCAGTGAGAACAGTTTGAGCCGAGGATTGTCCTCCAAGCCGAATAGCAAGACGGTTTCGAGCTTCAATGAATTCTTCACAGGACTTTGTCAGCCCGGCTTCAAATCCATCTCTTGCATTGCGGATTCTCCAGGCTGCGTTGAGCGCTTGGGTTCTCAATAAGGGAGCTTGCTCATCTGGCAATTGATCTCTGCTCAAATGCAATGCAACAAGGTCGATGTGAGGTGCAAGAACTTCACCTAAGAAGGAGTCAATCGTCGAAATCGGGGCTGCTTCGAGCAACGACATGAGCATTGAGACATCACCTTGATGTCTAAGGCGCGGGTCATGAATTCCCAAGCGGTCAGCCTTTTTTACGGGCTCTGCTCGAAGAGATTGAATCCTACTGCGTATTCTTGAACGCAATTCAGCAGCAGCTTTCCTTGTAAACGTAATAGCTACAATTTCTTGGGGCAGGAGCCCTTTCCATTCATTCAATGGAGTTCTGTCTTTCTTTGCAGCCTTTATTCGTCCAGCACCATACGGCTCATTCCGCAATGGCGCTGGCAGTACGCAAGTTGCTCTTTGTTCAGAGGAAAGGAGGTGTTGAACATAGCGTTCTGCCATGACGGTTGTTTTTCCTGTTCCCGCCCCTGCATCCAATGCAATGTGTTGATCAAGATTCAGGCCCAAGCGTTGGCTCCGATTGAAAGGAATCATTTCACATCAACTCCTATCGAGGCTGAAGGACAAGAATTTGCAAGTGAACAATAGGTGCAATGTTTGCCCGGAGTTGGGTGATTCCATCCAGAATCGCTTGCATTTTTTGCTCGAATTGCAGTAGTAAGACGAGAGCTCATCCACGCCCTAAATGGATTACTCGTTGGCGTATTTGCCTCACCAGGGACTCTATAATGATGGCTGGAAAATGATGTTCTTTCACCTATGTTTGCCTCTTCGGGAATAAATGCAAAAGCTGGGTCAAGTTCTACAAAATGACGCGTTGTATCTCCAACTTCCGAAATACCCACACCGATGACCCGATCACCAGGATGGGCAATCTCCCAAGCACGAGCATAGAGAGCAAGTTGAATTTCTTTAAACAGCCCTCCTGCATGGCGTAATCCAATCTTTTTAGGATCTGGTCCTTCGATTGTTTTCAAATCTCTGATGATAATAAATCGACTCGCAGAAGGTCCTTCACCATCGAAATTTAGAGGAATCAAACCTGCACCATCATCAACTAGCCCCTTTTCAGACACCTGATCAAGTAATTCGGCATCAAGGACGAGTGCATCGACTCTGTCAATTCGGCCGTAAATCTTCAACATC
Source organism: Candidatus Poseidoniaceae archaeon (assembly GCA_049623485.1). Classification (GTDB taxonomy): domain Archaea; phylum Thermoplasmatota; class Poseidoniia; order Poseidoniales; family Poseidoniaceae; genus MGIIa-L2. Next base: position 26,645 of record JBMZTB010000002.1, on the reverse strand, counting down.
GCTGAATCAAGTTGATCGTCTAGTCCGTTGAGTTCGATAAATCTTCCAGCTTCAGATTCAAGCGACCACTCTGAAGCAATTGGTCCTGCAGCAACCAAGGCAAAATCTGCAAGCAAGAGTTGTCCTAGGCGCCCACCAATTTGCGGAATTTTTTCTCCTTCAAGCCATTGAGACCATTCCTCTGGAGAACATCCAATCAAATCGTTGCATCGATGGACAGAGACTGCATTTGTTCGCGAAAGCCAAGGTGCAAGGTGTGACAAATGATGCAGTAGGGATTCCCAAATCTGCTCTAATGGAATGTCAAGGCCAATATGCATTGGAGTGCCCTCTTCTAGAGGTCTATCGCCAACGTTGACTCCAAGCAACGAGAGAAGATGTTCTTCTATCGAATGAACCAACGTTCCGCGGGCAAGTGGCGCAAGGTCTTCAGATACCTCTGGCTCTACTTCCTTCGCTTTCAGTATCTGTTCAGACCAAGCTAAACGAGGGCAATTAATCCATGGAGTGAGTCTGTTTGTAGACCAAATCTTATCGTCTTCACTTCGTTGATTTGTAGTCCATATGGATGAGATTGAAGCAGACATAGACGAGATTGGGGGAAGAGGCCTTGGATCGATTGAAGGCCCTCTAGAATTCCCATTCTTTTTGTATCCAAGATGCGGCCAATTGTCAACTGTTCTTCCCCCTCCAGTATTGGCTTGACCTAATGAGGGTGCAAGGACGAGCCCGTCGACTGAGAGAAGATTCTCTCTGTAAGTCCACGGCATTGCTTCTTCTTTTTCAGTTGCTTTGAACTTTGGTTGTCTTCGATATCGATCTAGATTTAGTTGCTTTTCTGCTCCTATCACAAGAGAGGTTGGTGAGCGAATGTTTACCTCAGGAGTTGCGCCTGATTTCAGAGCGAGGCCTGTTCGTTGTCGGCGGTCTCTAGGGAGGTTTTCTGCGCGGAGTAACTCGACATTATTTCCTTCTAAGACCAAAGCAGAACTCTTGTATGTCAGCCAGTTCCCATCTTCACGCGTTACGAATGACCAACCAGCGCCTGATGAGATTGAATCTATTAAGAAATCAGGGGGGATAGAGAGTTTCGATAATTTTCCTGAAAGTTCAATCTCTGCTAAATATTCTGCAACAGGCGTTGAGTTTCCAGCAGATTCATCGTGTTTCGTATCGAATAATATCGCAGAATTACACGTTGACAATAAGGATTTGAATACATGGCGCCCACGACGAATTGGATGATCTGAATCATTTAATCCAAGTTGAACTCTTACGGCATCATCAATCCAAGGCACTCTTGGGGGTTTCATCGACCATGATTCGGAGTCTATGCCAACGAACATGACGATATCTGCCTGTGCTCCATATGCTTGTTCTGGCGTACATATTTTTACATCAGAATGACGAATTCGGGTTGGAGGGAGGTTGGTTTGATTTGCTGATAGCTTACAAATATCAAGGAAATCAACGTCTGAATCGTATTGTAATATTGAGTCAATCGTTTGAATCCAAGACTGCAAACCCCCAATCGAGTGATCATAGATCGAAGTACGATTGAACAGTTGCCCCCATTCACATGCCTTTAGAAGATCAGCAAGAACATCTCTATGACCAGAGTTCACCTTTGGAAGTGGAAGTTCAACACCACTTAGACTACTAATCAACGGTTCCTGTATGAACGTTTGTGCCTCAGAATCTAAGAATGGAGCCCAGACTCTTGCAAGAGAATAGAGCCACCATCTCGTTTCTTCTATTGCCTGCTCTTCTGCCTCTTTTCGGTAAGGTTCTGAGGACGAAGGAGTTGCAACTGATAACGAACCAAGCCAGCGGAAAAGAGCCCCATTTCCTCCGATGACATGGAAGCTTCTGCCTATGTTTTCCAAAACATCGAGATTTGGTTTAGGCTTCCAACCCCCATTCACTGGGTGGGATAGATTAGCGAGAAGGTTTTCAATAATTGGGAATGCTTGCGACTGAATGATGTCAAACAACTTATTGCCAGACCAAGCATCTTGTCCGTCAGCAATTGAAAGGAAGCGTAGTACTGCTTGAACTGCTGAAGTTGAGCCAACGGTTTCAGTACCTGCATCACAATCTAAGCCTATTTGCTGGAGTCTGCGTTTCCAAACACTTCTGCGGTTTTGATCTGCATCAATGACCAAAATCTTACCAGAGTGATGTTGTCGATAAATACGAATTGCGGATAAAGCGGCATCGAGAACTTGGGATGCTTGGTCAAAAGATACAAGGTGAATACCTTCAGTCCTAATCTCATCTTCAACTATGGGAGAAAGGGTATGCTTTGGAATCCAGTCAGGCAATTCCTTTTCAGATTTCACGTATTGGATTTCATCATCGATATAAGCTCCATGCAGTCCAAGACGGAAAGATCCTTGCACGCACAAATGATGGATCGGAACTCTTGAGGCTATGGCATTCAAAAGCCTCTTTTCATTGCTGAAGAAATCTGGAGGGTGATTCAATAAAAGGATACCATCCACTGTCGATAAAGAATATGGAATTTGAGTGTCAGAGTCTAAAAGTGCGTTGGTTAATTCTTCTATGACGTGGTGTTCATGGAGAAGATTCGATTTCTTAAACGAAGAAAGAAGGTTATCGGCCTCTGATACACCTGGGTCATCATCCCATTTTGAGATAATGTCATGCGTCGTAGAGAAACGGTGCAATTGAAGTAATCGCTCGGTTTTGGACAACGACCACTTTCGAGAAGCATCAGGATGCATTCTAGGGAATCTAAACTCAGAAGCAGCATGAGAGAATATCTTGTTGACTTGAACAATCCCTATCGTAGATCTTGGAATTATAACTGGAAACCTGAAGTCCATCTGCAGTGATGTACAAAGCCGATTAAGTGTAGTATGGCGGCTGGAATCAATTGCTCCGCAGACGGTGCTCAGATGCTTCAACGCACCTTCTCGAACGGTTTCGTTGGGATAGATAATCATGAGATTATTTGTTCCACCTTCAAGATGTTGTAAGAGCCATTGAGGTACTAAGGTAGAAGCAGAGCATGCTTCAACAGTAACGTTCTGCATTATCTTTCTCCCCCAGTTCTCTACAAGAATACCGAGGGTATAAAAGGAAACTCATTCCGTTTTGTTATTTTTTGATCAATAAGGAAATTGTTGATCTCTTTCACTCTTTCATCTAGTTTCTAAAAATAGAACAAGAATAATTCTTGTTTGTTATGATGGGCAACATGAATCGTTTGGTTTAAATAGGTTGCAGGGTATAGATGTAATCCTGCCGAGCGAACTTGCGCCAAACACTAGAATTCAAAGTTCTGTTTGGCTCAATCTTGTTGCAGATTAAAGGAAGAAGAAGGCGATATAATGACAGAAAAATGCGAAGAATGTGGAAGTAACGACATGAAAATGGACAATGCACGGGGCGAACTCGAATGCAAGAGCTGTGGGCTGGTGGCTGAACACCAAGTTTCCACCAACCAAAATGACAATGCGGGAGCCATCTGGGGAGAGAACAGTTTCAACACTCCTACCACCAGAGTTACCAAAATCAAGACCGGTAATAAGGGCAACGGTTTGGGTTCCTATATCGGAACACAGAAAGAAGCGAAAGGAAAGTGGAAGATTCTGCGAAACATCGCTGCTCGAGATGCGAAAGATTGTCACCCAATGGTCCAAGCTACTATGGATGCTGCAGTAAGACTTAGCGGAACCGAAAATGCGATGAAGGCAAAGACAGCCATCACCCGTGCCACTCTGCCTGTAGAGGACGAAGAAGCCCTGGCTAACATGAAGAAGGTCGCCAAAGGAGAGGAAGTCATCCTCCCAAAGAATTCTATTTGTAGAATGAAGACAAGAGGGGCTGACACAGACCATAATGAGAGACTGTTAGCCCTTGGATGCCTTCGAGTTTATCAGGCAAGATGGGGCGGGATGAGCATCGATTGGGCAGCAATGCTCGAGAACACTGGAATCACAATGAAGCAGGTTATCGATGCCTCAAAGATCATCGAAAAGTACTTTTCAATTTGTGAGAAGGTTGAAGTCGATGGCAAGAAACTTATTGCTCCTGCAATAGACCGAAGGGAAATTGCCCTCGCAAACAGAGCCGAGGAAATCAGAATCATGAAACGACGCTTGAGAAACGTCGTTTCTGATTTGGAAAAGGGCCTCCAAGACAAGCTCATGGAAGATTTGAATCAGCGACTTTTCAAGTTAGGTGAGCCAACAATGTCTGAATCCCCGATACCAAATGTACCTGCTCGAATTTTGTGTTCAATGCTTTTCCAAATGTCATGTATGAAATTTGGTGTTGCTGAAAGTCGATTGACTGCTATCGCTGGTGCTGCTGACAAGACCAGAAACGCGATTAAGTCCCGGCTGGCGAAGTTGGTCGATGCTATTGATGCTGGCAAAATCTATGACAATGGTGCATTCGATATCTCGCTTTGATGCTTAGATACGTTGTATCTTTAAGCAGAATGGTTTGGTTTAATCATGGCACGCATTCGCGTAACTGCCCTCGCAATCATCTTCGCTCTATCTTTGCTCGGTCCTGCTGAAGGCGCAGAGATTGAAGAACTTGATTCTGGCATGCTATTTGGAGGTCTTCACGTCCCTATTGAAGAAACTCTTGTCTTGAACAGTACCTTGGAAGATCTCCCTACAATTGCTGAGGATTATACTGCGACGTGGTGTGGCCAGTGCTTGGTCGTGGAAGAGGCTCTAGAAAATGTGGCATCAACCTCGAACATGCAGGTCTATTCGATTCATAGAAACATCAACGATCCCGAGGACCCATTGGGTTCTGAAGCAGTGGATGCTCAATTTCGGGACCGTTATGACCCATATCTGCCATGGAAGCCTCCAATTGTAGGGTTCAATGGAACTTATGCAATATCTGGGAATGTCCCTGTAGGATCTTCCCTAGAGGCAGATTATACAGAACAAGCAGCAAAATCTCTTGACCTTGGTGCTGGTTTTGTTAGCTTTGCATGGACGCCGACAGGAGCAAACTCGGGGACTGTTTCTTGGGGCATCGAACAATCGACTAATTCCTCGTTCAATGTGTCCTTATGGGTCGTTGAAAAGATTGGAACATTTGCTGACGGAACCAATGGAAAGGGAGACTACCCTCACATCGTTCGAGAAATTATTCACCTCGATCTCATCAATTCGACAGGATTCAGTCAAGGGGTTCAATCGATTACTTACGCAGATGCCTACGATGGGACTGATCTTGAAGTCCATCTTATGTTTCATGAAATTGTTGACAAGGAAATAGGCAGTACTTCAGAAGATGAGAAGGAAGATTTCAACATTTCAAGTACTCTCATCTTACTTTCCGCTGGAATTCTTGTCATTATAGGGGGCGCTGCCTTCATGATGATGAAGAAAGGCTCAGCCTGGGACTCAGAGAATCAACAAGCAGTGGTTGCAACAATTGATGAAGGAATCAAAACGCAAGGAGCAACACCTGAACCGACAATACTCAATGAATGGACGGATGAGACTGGCCACACCTGGAGGAAAATGAGCGATGGGAGTGGCCGATGGTGGAATGGAACGGACTGGCAAGAAGTTTGATTGCATCAGTAATGATCGACTAAATTCGCATGCAATCTCTGATCAACTTCCGGCATTCTATCTGGAGGGCGTCCCACTTCTAAGTAACGAATCACATAGTTTTCAATGTTGAAAAATCCAAGTTCCTGTTCGAGAGGTCCCAACAGATTGCGAAGTTCTTGCCTTGGGTTTGCGATAGGGAAATCTCGTCGAACAAACACCTGATCTCCATTGAGCCGACGAGAGTAATGATACCCCAAAATCTCTAGGAAACGCAAGATTGAATCTTCTTCTTGTGCAGTTCGAATTGTTATTCGAAGCCCGCATCCTTGTAATCGTAATACACCTCTAACGCCGCCAACAGAGACGTGGTTGCCAATAGGCTGTAAGGAAAGAGCTTCCCAAACGAGTGGCATTGTGCGATACCACCGATGGAATTGTCCATCACCTTCTCGGAGATTTTCAGCAGGGTCTTCCTCTACATTTTCCAGAACATCAACGACTTCCACCGGTGGATCTTCCACGATAACCAATTGCGCATCTTCTCGTCTATTCCCCCAATTATATCTAGCGAAATCAATCCCTCCAAATTCAATATCCTCATGGTCAAACATACTCTCAGTTAATGTCGTCGGCCGAATTCTCCAATCGTTTACCAAGACAGTATCAGAAATTGTTTGTAACCCATCTAAATCGGCTGGTTTGATATGTTTGTTGAACTCTTGATGCCCGCCAAACATCATGAAATTTGGAAGTATTCCTCGACCGCCTGAATAGAATGATTTTGGCGTGATTCGAGATGTCGATTGAGGTTCACCTGGTGGCTCATTTGAACGAAGATGTATCATTAGGCTGTTCACCTTTTCAGCAGTAATCACGTCTGAAATTAATGAAAGCACAACAATTGCGATCGTGTCTCCGATTGGAATATTTCGATGATGGTGTCCTGTATGAATACACAATGAATGAGGTGAGGTGATCCCAAGACGTATTCCATGGATTTTGAATGGGGCTCTGTGAGCGCCAGATTCTAATCTAATTTCATAGAAGTGACCAATCATCCCCCGAACAAGAATTCGATCGTTCTCCACCCACGTATCATTTGGGAATTGATTTAGAACACCACGAAGAAATTGCATTGATTTCACAAACGGCGGACTCAGTTTCTCTTGTATTTCGTAAGCAGAAGACCAGTTCATTTGGGTTGCAATAAGCATCTCGCCTTCTCGAGATTCATGAGGAGAACTGCACCAAGATACCAAGCCTGCAAGCAATCCAGGTCTGGGCGGGATAGGTGTTCTCCTCGTCGAACCTCTCTTTGTCATCGCTCTAAAACACAACTCTCCTTTGGTGCTCAGTGTTAACGGCGAAGGCACGTTTTTGTGCTCATTTAAAGCGCTTAAATTTCCCCAACGGCGAGCCCATGGCCATTCCGCATCCTGAAGAATAGTATTCGAACCATCTCGAAGAAATCGTCTTGAGAATTTCATTCGTTGGCGAGGGCGTCTATCTTCGATCCGTTCTAGTATATTCCTTGCCCAATGATAATTTGAAAATGAATTGAACCCAAGTTTTCTCTTGTGTTCAGAGAGAACGTACGATGTTTGAATCATCGAATCGAAAGGAGTGATTCGATTATATCGGTTTTGACGAAAGAAGAGATTGTAATACCGGTTCATGTACCTCTCGCCCGATCCAGATTTGCGAATTGGCTGGTATAATGAGCTCGTTGCTAAAAAAATCATGACGAGATCCCAACCAATCCTGGCTTCTTTATCAGTAAGAATAAGTAAGAATTGCCGGATTGGAATCTGGGCATTGTGGCGAGTTCCATCGATGTACATGCCCCCCTCACTGAAGGAGAGAATTGAACCATTGCTCATCTGATACCCGTCTTCCAATCGTTCCTTTTCGTAACCAGAAACACCAAATCCAGAATGTAATTTTTCTGCAAAGAGTTCCTCTTCCACATCTGGGAACGGAGAATAACGTACAGGGTCTTCCTGTGGGTTACGTAAACGGGCCCAGTCAACATCTGGAGTTGTAAGCATGAATTGCTCCAGATTTTCCCATCTTCGTTTCAAGGAGCGAATTGGCCCCCCGAGAATTTGGGCCATTTGTTCGTGAATAGAGAAATCGAGTTCTGGAGCCCAATTTTTTTCCTGTGCAAGTTCAATGCAACGCTCGCATAGTGGGCATTGGTTTGTTGTTTCATCTTGATGGCATACGCTGCATAAAGGTTGAAGCATACAACCTATCGATTTCCAGAGATTAAAAACATTCAACGAAGCGATTCAAGTGCCTTTATCACATTGTCAACATCTTGATCTGTAATGTGGAGATGAGTTACTAAACGACAGTGCGTTGGTGAAATATCAAACATATCGATCCCTTGTTTCCCCATATGTTCTGCTACTTGCGATGCTGAATAGCCATCTGCTGAGAAATAAACCATGTTCGTTTGAACTGCATCGATATCAACCTGTACGTGATCCATTTCATCAATTGCATTAGCCAAATTCATCGCTCTTCGATGATCATCAGCCATTCTATCAACATGGTTTTCAATCGCATAAATTCCAGCTGCGGCAAGAATACCAGATTGCCTCATACCTCCTCCAAACATTTTACGCCATCGATGTGCGTGATCGATGAATTCTTGTGAACCAACGAGTACAGACCCTACTGGTGCACCAAGACCTTTGGAAAGACATATCGAAACTGAGTCGTAATGTTGAGTCATACGCGGTAAAGCAACCCCCGTAGCAACGGAGGCATTGAAAATACGGGCTCCGTCTATGTGTGTTCCACAATTATGTTCATTCGCCACGGATGCAATTTCGTCGAGAATTGATTGTTCATAACACGTTCCTCCGCCTCTATTCGCTGTGTTTTCGACGCAAACAAGGCGTCCGTCAGGATAATGAGATTGTGAACCTGCTTGTTTTCTTATTGAGTCTGATACCAACTCTGGAGTGAGCATGCCATACTTGCCTTCCGGTAATGCAATGCTGGAACCACAAAGTGCTGCATATCCTCCGCCCTCGTAAAGGTAGATGTGACTGTAACGTTCGGTTACGATTTCGTCACCTGGAACTGTATGTGTTTTCAACGCCACAGCGTTTGACATCGTTCCTGAAGGTACAAACAGCCCTGCTTCTTTTCCGCACCGCTTTGCCACAAGTTGTTCCAACTGTTGAACGGTTGGGTCATCCCCAAGGACGTCGTCGCCAACTTCGGCAGTTGCCATAGCATTACGCATGGCCAGAGTGGGTTGAGTTACCGTATCTGAACGGAGGTCAATACGACTTGAGGAGTGGTCTCGCATAGATGTGCTAACAAGCATCCCATGTTCAAAGAATCGACTCAAAGTAATTTCAAATCGCCTGTAATCGACTCGATTTCTTCATCGCTACAAGGCCCTAAAGCAAGTACTGTAAACGAACCTGAAGGAATTTGGGTATGTCCTGCATCATGAATTTTATTTGCCATGATTCCACAGTTCTTGGCTTCGAGAGATAAAGAATCCAAATGAAGAGCAGATTCACCTTTCACGCATATTTTCTTCTGTCCCGTTTTGAACCAAGCATCAAGCAGAGCAGGATCTCGCTCCCCACAAGAAAGCGTAGCCTTCACTGCTGCGTGTGCAACTTGAGCTGCGATTTTTCCTTTTCCCATTTTTAGTTCGTGATTGACAACAAAGACCATTTTCAAATTCTCATCAAGAGGTATGCTCCTCGAGGGTTTTGGTGCCGTAAGACGATGGATGAAGTTTCGCAATCCCATAAATTCACCTCAATCGTATGCCTTGAGTTCGGAAAAAAGATGATCCATGGTATGACGCGGTGCTGGCCCTACCCCCAACACTGTTACCGTGCCAGGAGCGACTTCGGTTAATCCTGCATCTTGAACAAGTGAATATGGCAACGAAGCGTCTTTGACTAAATCGAAGAAATACATCAAATCTTCTTCATCATCGACCGATAAGCAAATTTTTCTCGACGATGTTTCTTGCCATCGCTGAACCATTCGAGAATGCGTCTTTTTCGCTTGCTTAAGAGAGCCGATCGCTGCATGGGCGCATTGTACCGCCAGTTTCCCTGCTGAAAGTTGTAAATCAGTGCGGCAAAGGAAAGCCATTGTCGGAGGTTCAGACAATGCTGACATGTTGATCCTCTCGAACGATTCTTTGTTGGGAAGGAGTTTGAAGAGAGAGTATTCGTTCAAACCACGCACCGCTCCAGACGGCAAAGAAAATATTCCCTATCATATGGAGAGCATCGAATGGAATGCCGTTGAATAGGTAAAGGCCAAATTCGAGAATTCCCATTGTTCCATCTAGAATTGAAAGTGAGACGATGATGCTGAAAAGCGGAACGCTCCATATTGCAGCAAATGAAAGGCGCTTCATGTTGAGAATCCCGTCATTGTTATGCACTGAAAAGAAGGCACTAACTGCGGCTACGGAGGACCAAGCAAGAACTTGGAAAAGAGTCCACCAACCATCTCCGAGAACTGCATTACTAGAAACAGTAACCAAGATAACGAAAGCGATGCTACGTTGAAGCCCATACTTGGAAGCAACCATAATCACGAGAATTGTAACTGGCATGATGTTTGGAAGACCGCTAAGTAAGATTCTGGCCCCAGACGCGATGATAGCGAGTAAAAACAACGACCACAGCCACCCCTTTTGAGAATTATTTGGACGCATTAAAAGCCAAATTGCAGAGGCGAAGAGAAGTGAATTAATGGCGAGTAAACCAAGCGATGAAACGTGAGGTCCATGTGTACCAAGACCGCTCAGCATGAACCTTCCAGAAGTCGGTTAGCCTTGAGTCTTACCGCTTAAGCTGGTCTCCAATGAAGAATTGAATCAGAATTGATTGTTGTATCGACAATTCCTGTATTTGAGCGAGTGCCATCGAGTGTAAACTCCCATCCATCCCCTTCAGTTCCGTTAAATGAGCGTAAATACAAACCGAGATATTGATCTTCATACTCAGTAGATATCCCAAGGGATTCTGAAGCCGCTTGGGTCAACTCATAGACATTTGAATTCCCATTAAGCCCGCCAATGATGTTCTCCTTTCCATCTATTTCTATGATGACAATTTGGGTATCTTTCCATTCTTCTGGCCAAGCTTCGTTCCATGTAGCACGAGAATCCTGTTCGATGAGTGTTGACCATTTGGTTGAGACCTCGGGCACTGCAGCAACGGTCAACAGGAGAAGAAATAAGGTAAGAGCCTTCCAAAATCTTGGTTTGTTCTTTGTTGCAAAGAAAATACAGCAAAGGAGGTACGAGGAGAGGAGGAGGACGTAGTGAAGGATTTCAGCGAATGAAAAGGACGATGCTTTCTCAGCGGATTTATCGCTTTCGAATAACGTCACTTGTAGAATCCCCATATCATTGCCAAGTGCCATTGCTCCAGATGAAAAACCTGGAGCTGCAGTAGTATATGTATCAAATTTAGTCGTGTGCATCCTTAGTTGAGAGGTTTGATTAAAAACGCCCCAACCGCCATCCGGAGTGTTTGAAGGAATCCAAATTTCGATTGACCCATTGTCAAGATTATGTATTGACATCTCTCCATTTGAATGGAATGGGCTCTTTGAATCTTCAAAACAGGTTGTGGCATCACAACGTAATGAAACCCATTCTTCGGATGTTGCAAGGAATATTCGATCCTCATATTGAAGTGGAAGAGCAGGAGAAAATCCATAGTTTCCTAAGATGCTATTGTTGAGGTACAGCGTTGACCCAGTGGATGTTTGGAGGTGAACCAGTAACCCATGTTGTGTTTCGATTGGAGCATGCCGAATCTTCCCCTCACCAAGTGAAATATTGCTCATAGTTCCATCTCTGTTAACAGAATAAAGCACACCAGTTTCCGTACCAACATGGTAACCACTTTCTGAAATTAAAACCCCATTTCTCCAACCAACATCTTGGAATTCTACTCGTAAAAGACGCTCTCCTGTCTCTAAACAAAGTGCAGAGAGCCCTTGTCGAGTCGGAACTACAACACGGTCCTCATCGATGCCAAGTTTTCCTGTAATTCCGAGAACGTTCACTTCAGTTTGCGCTTCCCATACGAACGCACCATTCGACGGATTCAATGCGGTCACCTTTCCATCCGCCCACGCGATGATCAGGAGGTCTTGCCATGTACCGCATGTTCCACTGCCCGATTCGACGAAGAGGAGTGGGGACATATCGTGTTGAAGTGTGGTTTCGGAACGAAAAGTCCACTGCTCATCACCAGATACTAAATCAAACGCAGAGACTTGTGGCCGCTCGTCTCCAATCCAAAACCCAGAAGTTCGGACATAGACTGAATTTTCGATGATAAGGGGTTGCGTCGTTATGTAACCATTTTCAAATTCATGCTCCCATGAAAAATTTGATTCCGCCTTTGTAAACGGTAAAAGGAGGACTAGAAGCAATAACAGAACAACACGTTTCATGCCGAATGCCTCTGGATGACAGTACGAAGAACGGCACTCACTTCCTTGCCATCGACACCAGGACAGGCCCCCATAACAATTCCCATCAATGGGCCCATTGCTCCCATTCCACGCTCTTTTACAAAGTCTAAACGTTCCAGAACAATGGATTCAACAATGGATTCAAGATCGCCTACATCTGCAGGTACAAGACCATTTTCTTCAGCATAAGCTTCAACTTCACTCGCTGAAATTTCCTTCCTATGAGCGAAGTGTTCAATCGTAGATTCAATCCCTTCTCTTGTAATTCCACCGTTTTCACGAACGGTTAGGACTATGGAAAGAACTGAAGGTTCGACGCTTTCATGAACCAAAAGAAGCGATGCCCAGGCTTTGGTTGGAGTTGGGTGTGATTGGAAAAAGACATCATCTAATTCCCTAGAAAGCAGTTGTTTGCATTGATCTTCAGAAAGTTCCGTATCTTTCAATCGATTCAACCGTTCATCTTGACTCATAGGCAAGTTTTCGAGAATGTCAGTCCAGTGATCATTATGAACAATAATTGGAGGAACGTCTGTTTCGGGATACATTCGCGCACCTCCAGGAAGAGGGCGCATTGGTGAGGTGGTCCCATCTTCAGGAGCTCCCTTTTTGACTACAACATTACGAACTTCCTGCGGTATTCGATGATAAGAGAGTCGTGCTCGCTGAACAACTGATTCAAGGGCAAGATTCGCTTGCCACTCTGGTGCAAGGCATAGAACAAACCCATCTTGTTTAGAAAGTTCGAGTTGATCTCTTACCCCATCGACAAAGGGTTGCTCAATGCCATAGGCAGGAAGTTCATCAGAATGGAATACGCCTCGAACACCTGCTAATTTTGCTGCTCCTGCAAGTTCTCTTCCGAGTCGCGGAAGTTGAGAGCCTTCTGAATCAAGTGTTTTCGTTCCAAATCTTCCAGCAAAACCAGGAAGTTTTAGTGCAATCATCTTGTAATCCGAATCCAAACCTTCCCGAACCATTCGACTTTCGCAGTTTGAGAAAATGGAGGTAACGTCTGAAAGTTCTGCAGGAAGATGCTGTTCAACAACTCTTGCCACTTCGACCTCCGTAGAGGAATCATCGAGTCGTCGATCTGTTGGCAATAACGGAAGATTGAGTTCCTGTCGAAGCGTGTTGGCAAGACGGTACATGTGGACTTGTCGCACCATTTCGAGCCTTACAATCTTCGGAATCCACCCTAAATCTTGACACCCTTTGATTTCAACGCGATCGCCGCAAGCAACACTCACATTCAGGTCTTGGCGAATGGATCCGAGACCACGGCGTACGCTTCGCGTATCTCTGAGGGTTCTTCCTAACGCCTTTGCTGTAATTTGAGCATGTTCTGGCGAGATGATATCAGGAGAGGTCGCAATTTCAATCAACGGAACACCAAGTCGGTCTAGATTGTAAATGACTTGTTCGCCAGATGATGTTGAAACTGTTTCTAATTTACGAGCACTGTCTTCTTCTAGGCACAGAACATCGATTCCAACATCACCCATTTCGGTCTTTAGCACACCATCGGTCGAAATGAGTGATGTTCTTTGAAATCCACTTGTATTCGAACCATCGACAACTGTTTTTCTCATTGTCTGTATAGCAGTCACCGGCTTTGCTTCAAGCAAAGCAGATACAGTTAGAGCAATATCCAACGCATCCGAATCATGTGGAAGTGGTGGGCTGTCATCAAGTTCGATAAGACCTGCATTTGGAGATTGAATGTAAACAAATGAGCGATTACGGCGCTTTTCAAAACGTGCTGCGATATCGACAACGCCTCCCTCTCCGCTTGCTAAGCGTAGTTTTCTGCTGTATCGTGGCCATTCATCAGGAACCGTGTCAATGGTAACATCGAACAAATCACAAGGTTGTCTGGAATGGAGTTTTCCAGTGGCTAATTGCTGGTGGACTTCGATACCACACATGAAGCCGAGTTGTTCTGTATCGAACGAAGAAGCGTCCTCGAGAACGCCTTCTGGCTCCTCACGAACAATCTCAGCCATAACCATCCCAAGCGTATCCACTTCATGAGGTGAACGCTTAAGATTCAAACAATCTGGAGCGTATCGTATCCATTTGGCCTCATCAAACGACCTGTTTGATTGAGTTTCTCGATGATTTCCTCTGCCTTTGAACGGGGTATATTTTCACGCTCCGCCTCATTGATGACATCCAAGAGTTGTGCAATCCCTCCACCATTTTGTTGGAATCGATCGATGATGTCCAGTATTGTTCGCTCAGCATGACGAGCCCCTCCCTTTTTACTTGAAGCGATGGCTGTTTCATCGAAATTTTCACCCATCAAATCGTAGCGCCAAGTTTTGGTGAGACGAACCGCTCGTTCAGCATCTTCGAGAGTTGCTGTTTCAGCAAGGCGGATTCTTGCACTGGCTTCTGCGAGTCTTGCAAGTGCCTCAAGGGAACGCGCAGTAATAGCGACCGCATCTTGGAAATCGCCTGATTGCTTTCTTGTTGTCACATAGTAATCGATGATGTGTTTTCTCGCATCTTCATTCAGATTTGGGTGGATTGAACGCTTTGAAAATGCAATATATTTACGCATAAACTCGCGATGAAGATGCCCATCTGTATGAGATGGAGTCGTGACGACGGAACTCAGTTTTGTCGGATCTGGGGCGGATCCTTCATTGACGAGCAATTCACTTGTACCCGAAAATCGGTTGTTGACAATGTGCCCTGCAATCTTTGCATCTTTGTCTTCAGATGGCTCGTCGGTCAGCAACCAGATGACGTCGAATCGAGAAATGAGAGGGGGTGCAAGGTTGATTTGCCCTGTAAATGGAACTTCAGATACTGGTTGGAAGCGACCGGCTTTCGGGTTTGCTGCAGCAAGAACTGCGCATCGAGTTCTCAAACTGGCATTGATTCCAGCCTTTGAAATTGAAATGCGTTGTTGTTCCATCGCTTCGTGCATGCTTGAACGATCGGATTGATTCATTTTGTCGAATTCGTCAATTGCAGCAAGTCCTTGATCGGCGAGAACAAGTGCCCCTGCTTCAAGGGTCCAACGTCCATCAGCATTCGAATCCTGAACTGCTGCGGCTGTGAGTCCAGCAGCAGAAGCAGACATACCAGAAGTAAAGCGTCCACGGGGAGAAATTGTGCCCATATACGCTAAGAGTTGCGATTTTGCAACCCCTGGGTCTCCCATGAGTAAAATGTGAATATCGCCGCGATTTCTTGTTCCATCAGGATTGAGTCGGGCTACTCCCCCGAATAATTGAAGCATCAGCGTTTCTTTGATTTTCTCCATTCCAAAAATGGATGGAGCAATCGAATTTGACAAGCGGTCATAGATGTCAGGTGAACTTGCAAGCTCTCTAATTTGGGCTTCCTCTTCATCAGAAACTACAATTTCTTCCAATGCAAGGTTCTGCCGCTCAAGTGATTGGATTCTCAGAAAGATATCGAAAACTGGTGTGTCTTTTCCGTTCTTCCTTTGGGATCGTATGAACAAGACACCATTGGCCTTTACTCGATCTCCAGGGTTGACTTTCCCAGTTAGATCATGCTCAGCGATGCATGCGAGTCGTTCTGGTTGAATGCCGCCACGAACTTGTTCAGGAAGTTCTTGAAGTTCGATAAACTGGGAGTTGATAAGAACGGACCTATCATGAAGTAACTGGAATCTCGTTTGTCTGTTATTTAGGCCACAACCACCGTCGATCTGGGTGCATTCCATAGGTTGAATGAGTTCTTGTTCATTCGGTTGATTAATTGTAATCAAATGTTCACAGGCTACGCATTTGAATGTAGCAGAGTACATTCTTGGACGTACCCCTGAAATCTTGGTGATGACTGCGTCAATCGCCAACATGACGCCTATATCATCAGAACGAAGTTGTGAAACGGTTCGTATCTGGTCGCTTGGGAGATGAACGATTCGGACCCAAGGATGGATTGCCCCGTGCCCAACATCTGCAAGAAGTTCTCGTAGAGCTCTGTTTGAAGCATCGTAATGAAGGTCAGGTTGGCTGAGTATACTCTGTGCGAAGTCGTGATCAAATCCTTCGATGGTTTGGTAAGATACTTCCAAACTTTGAACATCAGGCCAAAGTTGAGCAATGTTGTGAACGGCTTCGGTGAAATGCGCGTGCAGGAGAGTTGACCAACGTGCTGTTAAATCGAAATCCTGAATCATAGTATTCACACCGCGTGGAGTTGAAGATAATGGGCTACAGTTTATAGAAAGCGCGCTCAATCAAATCCACCCCTTAGTTTCCATTGGAGAATTGTTGCGGCGTCATCCGCTTTTTCGAGAAAAATATTGATGCTAGTGGAACTTCTCCAACGCATGATTTTCTAATAAAATAACCCTCGTATCGAGGTTGCTTTCTCTCAATAAATTGATAACGCAAGTACGTTTGAGTTCAATCATGATTATATTCGCTCATGGACTTGAAGGCAAGCCTAATGGAAGTAAAATACTGGCATTGAGGGCTGCTGGATTTGAAGTACTTGCTCCAGACTTTCAGGGAATGATCTTAAGCGAGCGAGTAGATCTTTTGGAGAACATCTGTAAAGAACACAGAGACAAGAAACCTATCTTGGCAGGCTCAAGTTATGGCGGGCTTACCGCTGCAATCATTGCAATGAGAATGCCAGAACAATTTTGTGGGCTTCTTCTGTGTGCTCCAGCACTGCATCTAAAAGAAGACCCTGTCGATGAAGATACGATACTCATAGCACCGAAAGGCATGCCCACAGTCATCGTTCATGGAATTGAAGACGACATCGTCCCCATCTCTTGCAGTCTTGAATATGCTGAACGCTCAGGAAACGATATACTACAATTTCACAAAGTTGATGATGGACATCGCTTGTCTGAATCGCATCGTTCAATTATTGAGGGTGCTAACGCCTTGTATTCACAAACGATTGATTCATGAAACGTCTTGCTCTGGCAACGTTATGAGCGACTCAATGGATTATGCTTCGAGCGGCGTTGATATTGACTTGGAAGGGGCTGCTGTCGCTTCGTTGATCGGTTCATTACAACGTTCTTCGAGAAAACCAGGAACACCAGGAGCACCTGTCGATCTACCAGGTGGATTTGGAGGTCTCATTGAATTTGGAAGTCATCTTCTTGCCATGGCCACGGATGGGGTTGGGAGTAAATTGCAAATCGCAACTGCTGTCAAACAGTGGGGAAGTGTTGGAATCGATTGCATGGCTATGAATGTCAATGATCTCCTCTGTGTCGGCGCTGAACCAATTGCCTTTGTCGATTACATAGCAGTCCCAAAACCAGACCCTGAAGTTCATGCAGCGGTTGGAGCTTCTCTTGCAAAGGCTTGCGAACTTGCAAACGTAACTTTGGCAGGAGGAGAGACTGCTTCCCTTCCTGGAATCGTTACAGAACTTGACTTATCAGGAACTGCTCTAGGATATCTTGAGAAAGATGATGCAATTACTGGAGAAACCCTTCAGGCAGGAGATGTACTCATCGGACTCCCCTCATCTGGAATTCATTCAAACGGATTTTCTCTTGTTCGAAACATCATCAAGCATAGTGGGCTCGATTACGAAGATGCATGTCCTTTTGATCCTGAATTTGAGGGAAGAGAGATTACCAGATGGACGGAAGGAAATCCTACTTTTGCAGAGGTGCTATTGACGCCAACTCGTATCTATTGTGATCCTGTAGTCAACTTACTTCATCATCTAAAAGCAGAAAATGGAACTGTTCACGATGTTCACGGAATCGCCCATATCACCGGCGGAGGGCTCTCCAATCTTCTCAGATTGCATGATTCGCTAGGATGGCATATCGAAAGCCCTATGCCAATTCCTCCGGAATTTGTCTGGCTTCAGGCTCATGGAAATGTAACTGATTTGGAGATGCATCGTACATTCAACATGGGGTTGGGAATGGTTCTTGCTGTATCAAAAGAAGCTAGTGAATCCGTTCTTAATTTCCTTGAAACAAAGAATTCTGGAGCGCGTATTATTGGTCATGTACATGATGATGGGCACCGCGTTACACATGTGAATTCAGATGTTGTGTTTCAACACTATTGATGCGGTGCGGTCAAGAAGAAGAATCGATTCCATTGACCATGGCCGATACCTTCACTGGAGCAGATGACCCTGCTGGTTGGCCAGGTCATCTTTGGCTGGAAGGACGAACTATTGTTCATCTCCAGTCTGATCAAGAGCGCCCCTCACATATGCCTAGAGGGCCCGTGGCAAAGTCTGGAACTGGTTTCATGAATCCTGCAATGGCCCCTGCTCGGACCAGATCCGTTTTGCTGTTACAAGATGCACTTGAGCATGGTTGGCTTGTTGACGAACGGCCAATACGCGCTCTTGATGCTTTGTGCGCAACTGGCATTCGAGTGAGAAGATGGAGAAATGAAATATCTCCTGAACTTCAAGGCCGACTCCATATTACAGCAAATGACCTTGATTCTGAAGCGTTGGATTGGGCGCTGTCCTCTGTTCGAAAAAACAAGGCAGGTGGAGTCTTTCCTGAACTCGATGATGAGCAAATACCAACTGAGCATATTACTGAAAATGGAATTCATTTTCAACGCTATGATGCTCGAATGGCAATGATTCAAGGCTCATTTCAATGGATTGACCTTGACCCATTCGGTTCACCCGTACAATTCCTTGATACCGCCTTGCAGGGCCTTGGGCGCGTTGGTGTGCTGGAAGTGACTGCAACCGACACAGCAGCACTTACTGGATCATCATCAACTTCTGGAAAACGAAGATACGGTCATAGTGGAATTGTCGATCATTATGCTCACGATGATGCTGTGCGAGTGTTGCTCGGAACAATTGCAACAAGTGCAGCACGATTAGATCGTTCGATTGAACCGATTCTTGCTCTCTTTGATGGCCATCATGTTCGCATCTCAGTTCTTGTTCGTAAAAGCAAGCAAGGAGCTGATGAGAATCGTCAACAAATGGGGTGGAGAGTTCGGCACGATGAAATTCCTTACACATTCGTAAAATACCCAACTCCAGAACAAATAGAGCGTTCAAGTGGACCGATGTGGATTGGCCCATTATGGAATGAGGCTATTACAGGCCGGATGACTGAAGATCATGTTGTCAATTGCTGTTTACCGAGAGAAGAGGACTTGAGTTCTGCGCAAAATATTGGATTGGAATGGAGTGAACTTGACCAACTCTATGCAGAACGAGAACTAAGGCGGTCTGTCCGTTACATTTCAGACGCTTCTTCTTTGCTTTCCTCTGAACATCTTCTGCTGCCATACGACCAGATTGCCCCCTGGGCAAAAGCGGCATCAATGCCATCAATGATCGACCTAATTTCAGCGTTAAACCAAGAGGGGTACCTTACGGCTCGAGTCCCAGATTTAAGACCGTTTATCGCCACAAAGGCACCGTATGAAGTCGTCTTAGAGATGGTACGAAAAATGGACTTAACCGAATGAAGGATCGTTTTCAACATCATCATCGCTTGGTGAAGGAAGAAGCGGTGTGGAATTTTGTATAATCTCCTGGACTGAATGTTCGATTTCTCTTGCGCTTTCAAGCATCTTAGAGAGTGGAATATCAACACCTGTCATTTCTGTGATTGCTTCTATGGCAACGGCTGCAGCACGGACGTCGGGATACATTGGGCTCGCTTCTGAAAGAAGCGCTGTGATATCTAGATTGAGCCGATCACCTTCGCTTAATAAGAAGCCAGTAATTCCAGAGACAATTCCCCTTTGGATTGTCTGTAAATCCATCTCTTTCAATCGCTTTCTTGCCTTCTCTGATGCTCCAACAGCAAACAATCCTTCACCCTGTACTTCTTTTTCGGGTTTCAGAATTCCATCGATGATGATGAGTTGTTCGAATCCGCCAGCAGTAAACCATTCCAAAACAGTTGAGCCAAAAGCGATGTCTTGTTCTTTTTCAAATTGAATTTCAGCAGTGAACACTCCGATTCCATTTCCTTGGTAAACTCTAACTGGATGTCGTGGAACTTCATTTTGGATAAGAGCAACTGCAGGAAATCGTTCATCCATGACCGTTCCTAATTGAGTCAACCCCAGTGATTCAATGATGTGCGAGGTTGCTATGACTCCGACCATTCCGGCCGTAGTAAAACCACAAACTGCAACACCACCAGTGGTTGGGTCAACCCCTGAACGTAGAACAAGATCATATGTCCCAAACTGCTGACTCATTGTTCCCCCTCATTCTTCTGGTCGACTCGTGTTAGAAAAATATCACGCTTCTTATTCCGTGAATTCGGACCAGTCTTCAGCACCTTCTTCTCGGTACCACCAGGTTCCGTTTTCGTCTTCCCACCATTCGGTTCCATATTCATCGACTGAAATACCATCGTCTTCTTCAACAGACTCTTCGGCGGATTCTTCAGGTTCTTCTTCCTCGTGCTTTTCGATAGCATCAGTCGAGTCGTTACCAGAGAGTTCCGAAATTAAAGAATCGCCAGGCCGCTCAATAATTTCAGGCTCGACATTGATTGTTTTATCTTCGAATTCATTGAGAGGTCGCCCTTCTGGAATTGCAGGGGCTGGCTCCTCTTTCTCCATCGGGAAATCGTCCTCCTCTCCATAGAATTCATCATCATCAAATCCAGCGCCTGCGCGGCGATTCAGCATGACGTAACCAAGAATAACCAAGACGAGTAGAACGGCTCCAATTCCTCCGTAAAGAAGAGTGTTTGAAGATTCTTTGTCGTCACCATCCGTGGTTGTTGGGTCTACTGGAACATCAATCGAAGCCGTCCAGTCCACCGTATCTGAGGTCATTTGGGGTTGGAGTGAGTTGTAGTCTGGAGACGTTGTGTAAATTGAAAAGCCGAGAGTTTTCACAACACTCTCATCTTTTTGTGCGTTCCATATCTGATCATAAGTTGGTTCAAACGAAATTATTCCAGTTCCATTTGCTTCTATTGTAACCGTTGGCGGTTTGTTAAACAATGCGGGTACATCAGTGGCAGTTAATTCAACTGAAATCCTGAATGGATTTGGATTAATGACTTGGCATTCAATCGGGTCAGTATTCATCTTCTTATTTGTTAGAATGGTTGGACTCTCGCAACTAACTGTTGCAGGCAATAATACGCTAGGCACCCATTCAGGTTCGGTCGTATTCGTGTTTGTTTCGTTGTCTGTTGAATCATCAACATATGCATTTAGTAAAGTTGTATGGAAAACCGTTCCAAACCAATTTCTGTCGTTCATTGAAACATTGAATTCGATATAGGTCGCGTTTTCAAATTCTGAAACGAGGCGAATCTTACCGAGAGAAATTGTTTCAGTACCGCTATTGATAGCAACATCCGATTCATTAAACGCAGTCCAATGAATAAGAGTTCCTTCTAAGGAATTCTGTTGAGCAATATCATTCACATCGGTCGCTGTTAGAGTGATGTTGAGATCAATTGCATCATTCGAATCTTTGGTGATGCTTGTTGGTCCTGAGAGAAGTGCCTCAATTCCAGAACTCAAGTTGAGGTGTGTTGAGGCACCCAGAATTGGTTGGACATCTGTGGTCTCAATGGCAGACATTGTTGCAGAAAGAGAAAGGGTTTCTCCGTAAGTCGAACTAAACTCAAGGAAGGCTGTTGGGAGTGAAGGTTCATTCAACGAACTAGCATCAATAGGCACCCATTCACCGTTTGCATCCGTCGTTCCAATTAAGTCGGTAACTTCGTTTCCAACAGTTATGGCTAAGGTAATCTGTGCATTTTCAATAGGTGAAACCCCATTTCCATCCTCTACACTCGCACTAATCTCAATCTTGAGCGGTTGAGTTGAAACAAGGTATTGGTCTGGATTTCCAGTTGTTACTGTGATGTCGAGGTTGCTTTGAAGATAGGTATTGTTGAACGACATGGTTGGTCCAGCAAACGGGAGCGGGAGAGACACATTGTTGTAGATGTCTACCGCAGCGATCGCAACCCAATACTGAGATGCATCCAAAATAGAGCTTCCAGTAACACTTCCAGATGAGTCAATGTAATCGGACATTACTGAGAAATCATATGATGTGGTTGAATTAGTTAGGGTTGCAATTGGGAGATAGGTCCTATCGCCTAGTTTGAAATTCTTCTCTGAAGTAAATTCAACCACCGACTCCGATGAAGAATCAAGGCTCGTGTTTGAAACATAGACAAGATACTCTTCGACAAATGAGTCAACGCTAGGAGTCCAAGATGCTCGCAGAGGATTGGTTTCCGAACTAACATCGAGATCAAGAAGTTGGACATTCGTTGCACTCTCTGGCGCAGCAGGATAAGGTATGGTCACTGAGAGAGACTGAGATAAGTTGCTTATTACACCATAAGTATGTGTTGAGCGTACAACATACCCATATGTCGAGCCTATGTCGACTTGTGTATCGGTATAATTGTTCGACCCAATCACAATATCATGAGGCGTTGTCCAATCATAGTTTGTCGTGGATGACATCTTGAATATCTGGAAGGATTGTAAATCAGAACCATACGCTGACAACGGTTGCCATTCTATCGTAACATGATTTTCGGTGATTGATTCAACTGAAACAATCGGCGTCGGAGGTAAAGCAAGATTTGGTGCGCCAGGGGTATAATTACCGCTGAATGATGTTACGTCAAAACTTCCTGCCTTTGATGTTTCAACGGGCAATGACACAGTAAACGATCCTGTCCCTGGAAGCATTTGTTGGTTCAGAGAATTACTCAATGAACCGATCGTTCCCGGGCTTGTGGCAACGCGAAATACGATGTCATAGGCAATGTCCAAGTCAGTGAGATTCGCTAGTCCATTTGAATTACTTGAGATGGACATCATATTGTTGACCATTTCAATACCATATCCGTCGGAAAGGCCCGGATATGCTGGAATGCGTGGGGAAAGTGCGTCCCGTATGATGTCGTTTGTATCTGAAAGGGTCAATACACCGATGTTTGAGAGCGTGCTGCTCGAATAGCCTTCGACATAGAGATCAATATTGCTATCCACATCAACATCCAATGACAAATTGTGCCAGGAGCCAATGAAAATTCCTTGCGTTACTTCTCCTGCAAGAATGAATTGTTCCATCAAACCGTCTCCATCCACGTCATCGAAGTAGATGTCTCGCGGCTGAGACCAGGGCGTAAGTGGATTGAGTGTTGGAATACCGACACCTGAGACGCCTATTGATCTAAATCCAATATCTCCATCTAGTGTCAAAGGGTCATTATCTGCAAATCCAGGATCTGGTAAGAAAAATGACGGAAGTCCATCGTTATCGTGGTCAGCTATCGTCGCATTATCAGTGAAAATTTGATCGTTCGTTTGAACCTGAGTCCACGTTTGTCCATTATTCACGAGAATGTTTGAACCCATCGTTTTCGGTGTAATGAAATCGATGTCTCCATCGCCATCAACGTCTCCCGGTACGGAAAGTTCTGAAAGATTTCGGAATTTATTGACATTCGGATTGAGAGTCTTTGTTGTCGCATCGTAGGTCAATTCTGTTGCATCATTTTCATCATCTGACACCAGAATGATCGTCTGGGTACGATTAGGTGCGAAGAATTCTCCAACATACAAACTACGCATTTCTGCTCTTCCATCCCAGAAATTCCATTTGTAAATATCAGCCGTGGCTCCTATTTTTGAGCTGTTCGTTCTCGCATCGAACGTATTGACAGCAACGACTCCATTTCCTAAAAAGCCATGAACGGAAATGAAGTCAGAATAATTGTCTCCATTCAAATCTCGTAATTGAACATCAATAGGTTGTGTCGTAATGTTCACCGTAAAGTATGCATCATAGGTAGCCGTCGTTGAATTGTAGTAATGGATGCACATTGTTTCATTAAACTGTTCGAAGGTGATGACATCATCAAAAGAGTCGTTATTCATGTCTGCAGTTCTGATTCTTTCAGATGTTTGGCACGTAGCAGTCCAATTGGATAGGCTATACGTCATTGTGGTCGAATTGCTTTCTACAACTGCAAAACCAGTTCCTACTCCAGTCGAGTAATTTTGTGTTGAAAACACAAATGCGTCTGTCATTGAGTCGCCGTTTGAATCCCCCATTTCCATTTGCTGAATTGATCCAACTTGAACAAATTGTGCTTCGATGTTAGGCGTGTATGTTACATTCATTTGACTCGTCTGCAATGAAGCATTCTTTGGAAGGAGAATTGGGCTCGGCATCCCGCTGCTGTTGTTCAGTTGAACCAAATCGTAAGTATTTCCAGTTTGGAAACTGTTTTGATGGGATAAATCCCCATACCCTTGGCCAGAGTAACTCCAGATCATATCTCCTTGGCTGTTGTTGATGAAGACACTACCGGAGGTTGGTGAAGCATGGGCGCTGTCGACTAAGAAGGAGGCGTCTTGGTACGTGACATTTCTTTCCAAATCGATTTCTAAGTCAAGAGATGTATTGTTTCCATCTGATGAAATAGTGAGACTAGATGCATTATTTGCGAACGAGGAAACTTGTGTGGACGATCCTGTTGAAGGTGAAATGAAAAGAACTGAAGCCAATAAAATTGAAACTAAAAAAAGAGATTTTCGACGGGTCTTGGCTTCGTGCATGGTATCACCTGCATTCTACGCAGACTACCTATACTTCAAGTCGATTACGCTTCAATTGTACAATTAAGAGGCGAAATTTTGTTACACTTGGCCTCGTTTTGTTATCGTGGCAAATATACAAGGGTTATCAACGAGGGGGGGTTCCTCAAACTGATACCCATGGTAGCACAAGCGAAAATAACGGTCACTGCTGGAGATTTAGAAATTGACGTAAGCGGGGCAACTGTTGAAGTCGATGCCCGGCTCATACAAATGAGACATGATGATACATGGTCAATTGTTCTTGAACGTGTCAAAGAGGCCCGAGACGCTGCTATCGAGGCGGCCATCGATGCGGCTCGAGACGCTGGTTTGCCGGAACGTGGCTCTGCATTTAGATCACTGGTTGAGAATTGCGCATTGAACAAGAAACCCGATCAAGTACTTGCTGCAATCCATTACCTCCGTGATGTTGAGAATGTCCGAGATAGCCCTCCACGAGTGGTGAATCAACTGTTCTCAGATGGAGGTATCGACCCTCCAGGCAACCTTTCATTGTACCTCAACAGACTCAGAGAGCGTGGTTTGCTTGAAGTTCCATTCGAACATGGAGACAAAAACCGATTTGCAATTCTAACCGATGCTGGTAGGGCGCACCTCGATAAACAATCAACTTCCTGAGTGAATTATGGTCATGACAGGCGGGGGAACGGGGGATCCTCGTGACGACCCAGAATCTGGTGAAAATGTCGTTCTCGATTACTCGTTTCAAAATCATAGCAAAGGGCTGCTTCGTAAAGGAAGGCACAAGGGTTCGACATTTCGAAGAGCAATACTCGACGAGGCGGACTTAACTGAAGCGGATTTCACTGATTGTGATTTTCGAAAGGCATCATTGGTTGAAGCTGACCTTATGAAATCTGCATTTGACGGTGCTGATTTCAGAGGTGCCGATTTACGAAAAGCACGATGCAATCTCTCAAATTTCAGAAATTGTAAACTCAAGGGGGCCGATCTGAGAGGCATTCGTGGGAAGTATGCCATCTGGCAAGGAAGCGATTGGTGGAATGCAATCATAAATGAGGATCTCGAAAAAACTCTCAAAAAGAAGTGGCCTAAACCAGCCGATTATTCAGATTCTTCTTGAATCAACTGTACTGAATTCGCTTCATCAAACGCAAGTTTTGCTCTCGCGTTTATCAATGGTAAAAGAGCCATTGCGCCGCATAAAAAGCTGCAAACGCCGCACAGATAACCTGTGATTTCATGGGTTTGTACTAGCATTGATTCAAGGAGATGTTCTTTTGCAGCATCATAAATTATGATGCATCCATAAATTCCCCCGACAAAAGAGATTCCAGCACCACCAATCGCTATTTTTCCGCCGATGGGTTTCATAGCGAAAAGGAATACGCTCCCTATGAATACAAACACACTCCCTATTCCGAGTGCAGTGCCTCGAATGAGATATCCATCCGATTCATTTATTTCTTTATGAAAGTCTTGATATTGTTCTACACTAAGATTTTCACCTTGTTGATTTGGAACGTTGATGAGCGTCTCAATTTGGGCCTGTGATAATTCTTCAGAATTCGCGTTCGAGAGATCTGTGTATGCTAAAACCCCGAAAAACAGGGCACCTAGCATGAGCAGGATAGCAATCGTTTTTGGCCCTTTTCTGTCTGGCCGAATCGCAAACATGTCGGTTATTTGATCACTCATTCAAAACACCTTCAGCACAATTATTCAATCCCTCTCTCAAGAAATTTGGAATTGAAATTCGCTCCATTGAGTCCATATCGACACAAACAGTCACTTGAGAGGAAGTCCAAAGTAAGTCCTCATGTTGATTGTGGAATTCATAGGACCAAGTGCAAGAAGTATCTCCCAACTTTGAGATCCAAATCGTCGCCGTTATTGTATCTCCATATCGAAGTGGTGCAACAAAATCAGATCCCACATGGACTACTGGAAATCCAATGTGTTTTTCTAAAATTAATTCCGAATACTTGATTCCGCAGATCAATTCCCACGAATCTTCAAAGAAACGGTGCGCTAAATCGTAGATTCTTGGATAGTA
>JBMZTB010000001.1:0-73458 GCA_049623485.1 Candidatus Poseidoniaceae archaeon | reverse complement strand
TTTGTTTCCTAGAGCGTCGACTGGTACGACTACAAAGTAAACTGTGTATTGCCCGGGGTTTGTTCCCATCATGACATCTGCAGTAAGCGTATCAGCATCTGCTGTTGGCACACAGTTAGTTGGCATATCAGCAGCAGTGAACGATTCACGGTTCTGATAGCAAACGTGCCATACTCCGACATCATATAGATCGCCATCGGCCTTCCATGTCAGTGTCCACTTGTCGCCTGCTTCTGTAACTGTTACTTCTGTTGCAACTGCGCCACCATCAACCTCCTTATCAGCAACGACGGTTGCGGTGCCGATAGGGTTACTGCAAATATTTTCCTTACTGCATACTTCGATAGAAATATCGTAAGTTTCGCCATGCGTTGTTGAACTGAAAGATTCCTGGAATTGATCATAAGGCAAGTTTGCTTCGTATACTTCTGCCCCATTATTTTCAATGACGAGGTGATAAGTATCGGTAGGCAGAGGTGTTCCTGTTGTGTTCCAATTCATGTTAATTTTACCAGAAATATCTGGACTTGCAGAAAATGCACCGATTGCAGCACTAGGAGCTCCTTTTTGTTGCAAAGCATCGGCTATGAGCAAAAATTGTCCTGCTGGCAATACTGGTCCTGATAGGACTGCTGAAAGAATAGATTTGGTCGAGTCATCAGGACTGTTTGTTGCGCTGTCTGAAAGAAGAGTCGTCAATAATGGACTATTACAGTTCGTAGTGTACCACATTGAGGTTGCTCCAAGATTTGAATCGAAAACCATCTCCATGCTCTGAGCGAGAACGTCATTGGCCGCATAGGTTGTGACTGGGTCATAATCAATCACAGCAATTGGCGTGTATAGGCCTGAAAGGAACTCTTCTGGTCCCTCTTCGTCAGGCAACTGTATCTCATCACATCCTGATACATCGCCATCT
The DNA here is from genome assembly GCA_049623485.1 of Candidatus Poseidoniaceae archaeon. Lineage (GTDB taxonomy): Archaea > Thermoplasmatota > Poseidoniia > Poseidoniales > Poseidoniaceae > MGIIa-L2. The sequence continues at coordinate 72,539 of JBMZTB010000001.1, read as the reverse complement.
TCAACATCGATTGAGAAAGCTGCCTTGCTGAAGTAAGTGATTGAGTAATCCATGGTCACTCCAGCAGCGGTTGTATCTGATGCTACTGCATCGTTCCAGATTTCGATAATGAGTTCTTCTGTAACAGATCCGCCGTGAGCGTCAGTAACCGTTACCTTCACTGGGAAGGTTGTAACAAATTCTTGGATGACAGGAGTTGAACATGTACGTCCAATTCCACCAAGACCTCCACATCCTGCGAGAGGCGTACTTGTTGCACCTCCGACCCATGTATAGGTCAATCCTTCGCCTGTTACGTCATCCGCATCGAAGACAGAGACTTCGAACTCGAGCATGTTCTCCATTCCGAGCATGAGGTCTCCTTGTGTAACAAGGTCAAGGGAAGAGACCACAGGGAGATTGTTTCGAACTTCTTTCTCCATAGTGACGAGGTTGTTCGAAAGTTTCTGATCTGTAGTCTTACCTTCAAGATCGAGGCTTGCCTCAATTGTGTAGGTTCCAACATCGAATTCCACCATTGTACAAGCATGTCCTTGGGTGAAGGCCATTGGACCAGTCCCAAGCATAGCATGGTTGTATGAAGGCTCTACACCTTCGATGCATTCGTTTACCTTACTTGTGATGACCTCGTTTGTATCGAGGTTTGTGATTGTGAAGGTAACGTTCCAATCATAGAGTTCAGTTACTGAAGAACCTCTGTGTTCAACAGAAGCATCAACATACGAAGTTCCTACGGATAGGTCGCCAGGCTCCCCTGCGCCGACGGTGAATGTTGGGATTCCTGTCCCATCAGAATTGTATCCTTGGTTGACAGTAAGCATTGAGATACGAATGTCATGGAACGTCTGTAATGCTCCAGTGATTTCAGCACGGTTGTTGTTCGTGATATCATCTCGAACGGATGCTTCCTCACAGAAGTGATTGTACGTCTCACTGGTTGTTTGCTCGTTTCCTTCTTCATCAGTCGAGTTAACGGAAACAACTTCTTGACAGGAGACAAATTGCCCATACAGTGAGTAGCCACCAAGTTCAACGTCAATTGAGTAAGCTGCGTCGTCCCCACTTGAGTCTGGAAGGACAGAACCTTTGTATTCCCAAACACCGTTGTTGATGTTGTCAGACATAATTGTACGAATTTCAGTAAGGTTGTCTGTAGGATCCGATCCATTTTCAAAGACCAGAACAGGCATATCATTACCGACATTGACTGAGTGGACCAGTGAACCAAGAGATGCACTGAGCAAATCAGTTCCATCTTCTGCTGTTGCGCTTGTCAAATCTCCATTGACGTCGATCAACATTGTAAGGTCGTGAGTGATAAAGTCTGAAGAACCGTTGAGTTCGACTGTGACTGTGAATGCTTTGGAGCCTTCGCCTGTTGCAACGGTCGAACCATCATCCCAGGTAATGTCAACTTCGATATCGATGTAATCACGAACTTCAACGTAGATTTGTTGAACATCGTTTGTGGCATCGACATCTTGGTCTGAATAGACTTCGATTTGAACGACATAGATACCAGCCATTGGAGTCCAAACAGCATTGCTGCCTCCATACTGAATCATTGTCTTACCACCCTTGAAGGCGTCTCCTGCTGCGAGAGATTGATCGTCACAAACAGTCGTATCATCACAGATAACGTCTGGGTTGTCCCATTCAAGATCTGCACCATTGCTGTCGATAGCAATGTTTAGTGGGTTCCCGTTTCCATCAGCATTCCATACCTGTGCTTTGTAGCCAAGTTCGGTAATTGCTGTGTCACCAGAATTTTGAATGAAGACTTCGAAGGACGTATCTTGTCCTACAAAGAGTTCATTGCGGCATGTTGGTTCGCAAACGGTTTCTTTCGGTGAAGTAATTGCAACGAGGTCTGCGTCAGCACCTGAACGTGCTCCCGTGTCCTCTACTACTTCGTTTGTTTCTAGTTGTGTGATGTCGATGTTTGCCATTAGGCTAGCAACCAACAAAAGCACAAGCATTACAGGGGTAATTTTTCTCATGTCATATCCTCCAATGGGGCGGTAACTCGCCCTACGATAAACGCCGTATATATACTATGGGTGTGATATTTATTGAAGAATTTTATTAAAATAAAAGGCTATCAGGATGTTTCAATCATGGCTCAGTCTAGTCTTTGTATTCATTAGGATGTTGAACGTAATGCTTCGGAAGGAGGAATTTTCGATGCTGCCCGCACTGGTACAAGTGTGGCTAGGAAAACAAGAATCCAGCCTCCTAAGAACATAACAACCGCAGTTGTCCATGGCAACACAAGGGAAGCCCCTTCTTTTTCCCAAACAGCTGAATGCAATCCCGCATGGAAGAGCAAACCAACGATGATCCCATTGAGAATCCCTAACAATGAGACCCATGTCACTTCCACAACATGGATTCTCATGACCATGCCTTGAGTGTACCCTATAGCCCGTAGCATCCCAATGTGCTTCCTTCTTTCTGAAACCGACCTGTAGGTAACGACGCCGATTCCGGCGATTCCAATCACCAAACCAATTGATAAATATCCTTCAAAGAGAGCAAGGATGGATAGAACAAGCGATTGGATAAGAGCCACTTCTTCAGCGATAAGCGATACTTGAATACCTTCTTTTTCCAAATCTAAACTCAACTGTTGACTGAGTTCTGATGCAGCTTCCCTTTCACCTTTTGATTTACCCGCCGCCTCATAATAGGATACGCCTTCATCATCAAAGGATGAACTTGCCGTGCTTCCTGGTGATACAGAAACATAGACGCGAGTGAGATCTCCTTCGTATTGCTCAATAACTGGCTCAGAAGGCATCCAAACACCTGCTGAAAACAGATATGAGGACTGTTCAAGAATACCGCCAACGGTTACGACTCGGCGATGGCTTGGTTGTTTCGAATCAATAATTGTGATGTTTTCGCCAACCTTGACTGGGAAGATTCCAATCGAGGCTCCATCAAGAGACGACTCAAGACCAAATGAAGCATCAACAAAAACGATGTCTGTTCTTTGATGCATGGATTTCCATGCTTCTTCAGAACTATCCCCAAGCCCATCGTCCCAAATGTGGAGCGGGATACCACCGTGATTGACGAAGCCCTCATCAACCCCCCGTAGAATGTAGGGGGAACGGGTTTCTTCATCATTTTCTAAAAATGCCTGAGCCCTATACACTCTCCCAACAGCATCGATTTGTTCGATATTGGAATTCTCCAATTCCCATTCTTCTATCGGGCCTTCGAGTTGTAAGGGACGAGACCTCGATGAAGACAGCATCAATTCAAATTCTCCTTCAGATTCTTCTACGAATGAACTCGAATAATTGTCGAATTGGAGTGTGTAACCACTGAGAACAACAACCGAAAAGACAGTTATTGAAAACATGCCCATGACTACAGCAGTTCGCAGAGGCTTTTGCAGAGGGTAGGATAGAGCGACGGGAAGAACTGGTCCGCTCGAGAGTTTAGGTAGACGTAGCAATCCACGTATCATCATTGGAGCAAGAGCTGCTAAAACAAATACACCAGCAAACACCTGCACTAAACCGATGAGGATGAAAGAAAGTTCATTTGGAATGAGATCGGCACGAACAAGATCGAAGGAAGAAGGCAATCCAGTCCACACCAATAAGGCCACACCACTCCATCCAATTGTCCTTCGAGGCGCTTCTCTAAACACGGGTAAAATTCCATCAATTTTTCTTCTTGCTCTAAGAACAGGAATCACCCAAAGCAACACTGGCATCGTGAAAAGAATTGCACAGCATCCGAAGAGAATCCACATCGAATGAGCAACGCCTTGTCCTCCTACAAAGAACAGGCCTAAACTTCCCAAAGCCCCTGCCGCGACAAGTACTAGGAAGATGTACATCGCCCAAGGCACATGCTTTGGAATTCTCTGCGGAACACTCTTCAAAGCGTGAACAATAATCAAGCGAGAAGACCAAAGTGCCGAAAGGAACAATGTGATCATCGATAGATGGAATCCCCAGAACCAGCCAGAAGCAAGAGAAGACGAATCTGCGTGAAACGTAAACACGTCCGTACCTGCATTAGCAAAAACACTCGAAAAGCCAATTCCAATAATCCATGCAAGCCCCATGCCGAGGAATGAGCCGAGACCACAGCCAAGGAAGGCTGCGATTGACCCCTCGATCATTGTCATGTAACGTAGATCGGCTCGTGTAAATCCGAGGGCTCTAACTGTTGCATACTCTTTTTGTCGCACATCAACCAACATCATAACAATGGTCACAACAAGAAGGACGCCGGCTGCTATTGTGAACGAACCAAACACAAGGAACATTGCTGATAAAACACCTGAAGAGGCTTCGGCTTGTTCCATAGCATCGAGTTTAACCGTCTGAATCGTAAGGGACATTTCTTCAAATCCGACGAGTTGATTGAGATGATTCTTGAGTGCAACTTCTTCCAAATCAGCAACAGAAGCAAAAACCAACATTGAACGTTCGTCATCTTCTGCTGCAGCCAGAGTTTCACCATCTTCGATGTTGATCAGGCCAAGAACAACTGTTTCGAGTTCAGATAATTGAGAAAGTTCATCGCTTTCTGTGAAAGAACCATTGATGGCTAGAAGTTGTGAATCATCGGAACCAAAAGCGAATTGAAAGAGTCCAGAGGCATTAACTGTACCGTTTGCAACATTTGAAATGGATTGAAGTCGGTCCCCGATCATCAACTCATTCTTGGCGACATTCAACGAATCCACATCCCCTTCAATTGCAAAGAACATCTGAGGGAGGGTCCCAAACCCTCCCGCATCCGAGAGGATAGGGAGTCGGAGGGATTGAACGGAACCGTCCAAAGTTGAACGCACAATGATGCCTGGAGATTCTATGCACCACGCGTCTTGTATCGTCACCATAGCCCCCTTGCCAGAGGGGCATACCGTTGGAGGATTCAACGATGTAACGGGCCATTCCGATTCAGGAATTTCAATGAAATTTGAATCATCTCCAATCCATGAACGTTTGTAATAGTCTATTGAAAGAAGCCCTTCAACTTTCAAAAAAAGTTCTTCTGAATGGTACTTCAAGTCCCAACTCAAAACTGTTGACGGTGAATTAATGTTCAGTGCGAGTGGTTTTTCCGTATCATTTGCAATATCCCCGAACCATAATGTTTGATTTTGACCTTCTTCAAGTGCAAACCACGTCCCATCTTTGACCTCAACAGCCGCAATGTCCTTGTCTTTTAACAACCGAATTGTTGAATCTTCGTCAGAGCTGTTTCCGAGAATAAGACCCTTATCATACGCAGCAAAGCCGTATTCGTTGTCGATGCTTACATCAACAATAATTGAGCCTGAGGGAACTCGCCAAACCCAAGAGTTGGAATCATTTCGCTCATACCCTATGCCACCTGAACCCCAATGCCAAACTGCATGTTCTTCAGGATGAATGTGATTCACATCCCCATCAGCAAGAGTCAGAAGCTCCGAACCGTTTACCTCGAGGCTAATCAATGGTACCTGCAACACTTCAAGAAGAGATGAATCCTCCATAAGCGCACTTTGATTCTCCTTTATTGAACGTACAAGAGACGCCGGTATCCTGCCCAACCCCTGTGAAGAGGTTATCGTGAAAGAATCACTCTCTTCATCGGCAAGGAACTGAAGACCTGAATCTTCTCCGTCAATTGTTTGATTGAGCGCTGATTCCAATTCCTCAATAAGTGTCGAGTAACCATCTCGGGTTTGTTCGATACCCTTTGTCGCTAATCGAATTGTGGTTACATTTTGACCGGCTTGTTGCAATGTTTGTGCAGTTTCAAGATCGGTGAATAAAGCAGGTGCTGTTGTTCCAGCAAGTTGGCCCTGATTGGCCATCGAAACGACCTGATGAATCAAGAATAAGTCCTTTATTCGCTCGATACCGTTGTTATTTCTGACAAACCAACCCAGTTCTATTTCGTCTCCTTTGCCAACATCTAATTCATCCGCAAGTGCTCGATTAATCACAACAATCGATTGGTTTGAAAAACGACTTGCTTCCTCTAATTCAAACCATGTTAAACCGTTTGAAGAGGAACCGATGAGAGCATCTTCTTGGTGCTCTAATGCGAACCAAGGAACATTCGGTTCTGCAATACCTTCATTGGTTTCAACGGATGCTGAAACAATTCTACCTGCTTGAATTGCATCAACTGCATCAACATTTTGAAGACGTAATTCGTCAACAATCGATGAAGGAATTTCTACAACCTGTCCAATAGTAGAATCATATCCTGAAATGACAATATCTGTAGAACCCCATGCGGCTTCAATTTCCTTTCTCACGGTCTCATCCAAAGAGTCTCCAACAATCAATGAGGAACTAATTATTGCAGAACCGATCATAAGACCAGCCATGAGAAGAGCTGCTTGACGTTGACGTCGACGTAGTTGTTGCCATGCGAGTTTGAAAACCAACAACCTTCTCGGGCTGAGTAAGGCTTGCACTCCAAGTAGGCTCAGTATACCAAACATAGCGCTTCCAACAAAGACTGTTCCTGGCCCAAGGCCGAACCAGCCAAGGGCGATGTGGGATAAAATTGCATCAACGAGTGGTACGATAATGATCAATGTTCGACTTTTGAGAGAGCAATCATGACGAAGGCCAATCGCTGCTATAGTCGCCAAGAGAACTATGGCGAAACACAAAAGCAGCAGAGCGATCAAGTTCATTCCTCCTCAGATGCTTGAAGAAATTTCCCATCAGCCATCTGAAGAACACGGTCACATTGTTCCGCAATTGAATGATCGTGAGTGACAATCAGAAATGTTGTATTCCCGACTTTGCATAAGGTTCGCAACAATCCGATTATTGATTCAGAGGTTTCTGTATCGAGATTTCCCGTAGGTTCATCGCAGAGAACAATGGCAGGTCGATGAACGACTGCCCTGGCTACTGCAACCCGTTGCTGTTGACCTCCTGACAATTCTGCTGGCCGATGATGCAATCTATCGCCTAAGCCAACAGCGGTTAGCGCTTTTGTGGCCTCATCTCTTGCATCGATGGATGTTTTACCCTGCAAAAGAAGAGGCAACTCAACATTCTCCAATGCAGTCATGACAGGAAGGAGATTGAATTCTTGGAAAATAAATCCCATATTTTTGCCTCGAACACGGGTTCGGACATCATCGTTTGACCCGTACAAATTCTGGCCATTGATTGCGACTGAACCAGACGATGGTTCATCGATTCCAGAAAGGACGTTCAGCAGGGTGGTTTTCCCACATCCAGAAGGCCCCATAATTGCAATCATTGTTCCTTGTTCAACCTCGAGAGAAACGTCCTCGACAGCCTTAATGACGGATTCTCCTGATTCGTAGAGTTTCCACAAGCTTTCCGCCTTGAGTGCTAACGCCATGCAAAACCTTACGGCTGCGTATTGATAAACTACCGCATGAATCCCGATGCATGACCGAGGTTGCAGGGTATGTACGTGTGCTGGCGTTTGGCCCAATCGCTGAGGCTATTGGATCCAGAACCTCAAAAATCGAATGGTTTCAAGGAATGAGTATCGAAGATATTGTTCGAGCATTGGATATGCAACACTGGATTGGCCAGGGTCTTGCCGTGGCCTTAAACGGCGAGAGATGTCCTCTCGACATCCATCCAGAACAAGGTGACGAAGTCGCTCTTCTCCCCCCAGTATCTGGTGGCTGAATGTTCTAATTCGCCCTCAAGCGATGGTAACCCTTGAAAGCAAGGACGTATAGGGGTGTATAGGGAATACAATGGCATTTAGTCCTGGACCACTCGAAATCGTCATTCTTTTGGCCATCTTCTTCATCTTGTTTGGCGCTGAACGATTACCAAAAATGGCAAACGCTCTTGGCCGCTCGAAAGGCGAATTCAACAAAGGTCTTTCAGAAGCAACAACTGCTGCAACAATCGCTGATTTAGAAGCAGGTGGAAAAACGGCAGACCAAGTTCTTATGGAAAGGGCAAAGGCAGTTGGCATTGACCCTGAAGGAATGTCTATTGAAGAATTAGAGAAAAAAGTCAATGCTCTTGAATCACTCAACGATGAAGAGTGATTAGCCTTTTTTCAATTTCATTGGCGACCCACATCGATCGCACAATTGTACATCATCTTTCTTCGATTGTTTTGCATTTGAAGGCACATCTTCTTCTGCCCTGCAACCAATGCAACGAAGAATCCACTTCCACTGCTTTTTCCCACCCGTAGTAAGGACACCTTCAACAGCAATCCCTGCTTTACGTGCCACATTTTTCATTCGATAATCATCCGTAACCAACGTAAGATTAAGGTCAATTGCTAAGGCGAGCACGTCCAAATCCACCGATGAAAGTCGAGGTAAATCTCCAGTTTCAGAGGCGATTTCCCTGGCTTGTTGTAGAGCAGTTTCGAGCGGTACTTGCCAATCGAGTGATGCTGATTCCATCAACATTGAACGTTGTTCATCGACCCTTAGCAACTCAACTTGTTGAGAAATTGCAACGATTCCGCCTCGGCAACGATCAACTGGCCAATGAAGCAAGGCAGCAGTATCGAGGACGCGCATTATATTTTGCTAGGGAATCGATGTAAAGAAGGCACCGATGACCCATATACTCAAGAAGCAACATCGACACCAAGAACTATGTTTGGAGAAGAGGTCATACTCGACTTCTTCGAATCGTTTGGACCATTAGCCTTAGCTCTCCTCTCATTCACGGAAGCGATAATCCAACCAATTCCACCCGATGTACTGTTTTTACCGATGGCTTACGATGCAAGAAACAACGAGGGTTTGCTGATTTGGCTTTGGTTTGTCGTCACAATTTCATCTGTCCTTGGAGCGATCATTGGTCATGCATTGGGAAAAAGATACGGAACGAAATTAATCGATAAATTTGGCAAGCCACATCATCGTTCACAACTCGAGAAACTGTTTGAGCGGTATGGAACTCTTGGCATGTTCATAGCGGCAGTTTCCCCGTTACCCTACAAAGTCTTTGGATGGATTGCTGGGGCAAGTGATATGAAATTACGGCCATTTATTCTTGCGGGAATTTTTGGTAGGGGTCTTCGATTTGGACTTGAAGCTCTGTTCATATTCATGTACGGAGAGTCTGCGATGAGAGCGGTTGAATGGATACTTGATCGAGAATTATTGATGGGAGTGATCCTTATCCTCACTCTTGGCATCATTGTATGGTGGTTTATGAAAACAAATACTTCAACCAATTCTCAACGTGAATGAGAGTCGGGAACATGAGTTCATTCGATTAGGTTCTACCCTGATTGAACCAAGCCTTGATAATCAACGACTCAGCAATTTGTAGGTGCTCCGCAACTGTACCTTGCTTAAGGCCAATTGCATCTGCGATGTCTCTTTGTCGACATTTTCGAGGTGCGTTGTAGTAACCCATCTCGATAGCGGTTTCAAGCACCTCTTTACGCCTTCGTGGAAGTCCTGGAGCAGTATCCCATTGACCCTGGAAATTATTGTTTACACTGATCTTGAAGGTATCTCCCAACAATTCGATAAGTTGTTTGCGAGCTTTCATCAATCCGTTGGAGCTGCCTTGCAGTGTAAGTATAAGTTCATCAGAATTGAGCATAGTAGGCGAGGTTGGCCAAACCTCATCAAACATTGAAATGATTTGAGGAATCGGACCAGTCATTATTGCTGAGAAAATTGCGGATGAATCATTGAACTCATAGATTTTGAGAACCTCAAGAGATTCATTTTTTGAAAAATCTTGGAACTCTTTTAAAGATTTTAATCCACATTTCAAAAGATAGACTGGATGGTTGTTATCCACTTTGAATTCCTTTAGAAATTCAACCGAATGAAATAAATCCAGCAATGCGACACCTGGAATAGAATTCTCCGCCCCAAGTTCTGTTGAGATCTTTACTTGCATAATTCCAAGCATACGAGAGCCGCTCATGATAGGCTTGCCATATATATGGCATGTATAAAGTTCTGGGTGGAAATGAACGAAGTTCATCTTTGGTGCTCGTGCCGGGATTCGAACCCGGGTCGGCGGGATGAAAACCCACTATGATGGACCTGGCTACACCACACGAGCCGATGTTCTGCCGACCAATCTCTTGTTCATAACCGTTGGCCATGTGGGACCTAGGCAAGCGTACCATTTTGGAAGTCAATAACCGCTTGGTGTATCTCTTCTCGCGTGTTCATCACAAACGGACCATAGCGTGCGATTGGCTCATTCAATTCAGGGCCACCCATCAATAAAAATTCAGCTCCCTGCCCACTGGTTTTGAAGTTGATTTTCTCCCCCTGTGTCAAGATGCCTAATTGACCATCTTCAACTGTTTTTGTTTCAATTGATAGACTTCCACCGAATACATATGTCATGACATTAAGATCGGATTGAATCGAATGTGTAAACGAACTGTTTGGCTCCATTTTTACGTGAATGAGTTGAATTGGGATGACTGTATCAATAACTGCTGATACACCAAATGCCTCACCGGCAATAACAACTGCGTGTACTTGCCCATCGTCACTCTCAGCCTTTGGAATTTGATGTGCGGGTATGTCTTGATACCTTGGATCCATCATTTTATGTTCGGATGGCAAATTGACCCAAATTTGGAAACCGTGAGTGAGACCTCCGGTTTCAAAGAAATCATCCTGTGGCAATTCAGAGTGAATCACTCCCCGTCCAGCTGTCATCCATTGAACATCTCCGGGATTGAGATCACCGCGATTACCTGCACTGTCTGCGTGTTGCATGGCGCCTTCAAGCAAATAGGTCACGGTTTCAAACCCCCTGTGCGGATGATCTGGGGCTCCAATCGCTTCTCTTGGTCCCCATTCAACTGGACCCATTTCATCCAGAAGCAAGAAAGGGCTCATCAGTGAACCCATTGCAGCAGGCCTACGTACTGGAAAGCCTCCTCCTTCGAGTGTTCTGTGAGTAGGCGCCGTCATTCGTACTGTTCTGTTTGTCATTGTATCACCCTGTCCACGAGATCATCCATAGTTGATTGAGAAAATTCTTTTGATTTATTCAATGTCATTGACCGGCCGATAACATTGCTACCAAGGTGGGAAAATTGTTGCCGCATGGCCATCAGGCAATGCGCTCCACCGCCTCCGCTATGAGTGGCTAAGAGAACCGTTTTATTGTTAAAAAGAAGGCGGAAGTCATCGCTTTGGACAGAGAGCCAAGCGATGCAGTTATTCAGAACTGGAGGCATGACACCGTTGTATTCAGGGGCACAAACAACGAGGGCCCGTGCATCTAAAATTAAATCAGATAATGAGGTTATTTCTGGAACAACATTCGGATTCTTTTCATTTTCAGGCGTGTAAAGAGGCCAGTCCAACTGTGTTAGGTCGACTACGACTGAGTTCACGCCTTTGTCAGTGAATGAATCAGAGAATTTGTTAGCCAGAGCGTAGTTTTTACCAGAGGAGGCAGCAAGAATGACCACGCTACCAACCATGGACATTCTAAGTGACTAAGATATATCAAGCGTTGGTATTTGCCGTGAAACCATGACTTTATGAATGAAGGTCATGAGACATGCTCATGTTTGTGGAACTATTAGAGAAGCACCAAGGTCAATTTCTCGTATTTACTGGAAAATTCTGTGGATATTGCACTGCTGCAAAACGTTTCCTTGACCAGAAAAGTCTTCCTTACACGGAGATTTCATTTGACAGCGAGCCATCACAACTGAGAGAAGAGGTCGTCGAAGCAACTCATCATCGAACTGTTCCAGTGATCTTTGATTTGCGAAGCCAAGAGCGTATATTCATTGGCGGTTTTGATGAGTTAAGCAAATATCCATTGTAATCAAACGAGATTCTCAAGCCAGTTCTTGAGAATTTCATGGTGTTCGGTTGGAATCATATGCCCCTTACGATGTTCCACAAGTTCAACAGGCCAACCTGCACCTTCAAACAAATGGGCTACTGCCCATCCATCTTCAATTGGAACACGGACGTCACGCACACCATGCATCCAAAACATGTGCTTTGAATCCAATTCTTCGAGCCGTAATCGTAATTCCATAGGCCGGACAAGGCGAGTGCCAAGAGCGACAAGTCCGATGATGCGATCCGCCAAAGGCAGTTGCAGCATTTCTTGTGCCATCGCACCTCCCTGTGAAAAGCCACCTACAACCAACGGTCCTAGCGGGGCTTCTTCGGCAATAAGTTTCTCGAGTTGGGATAATGAAGAGTCAACATCCATGAGTTCTCTTCTCGAAAGTTGTAATCTACGAGTCACATCTGGATTCTCATCTTCATACCTCCACCACGTATTCCCACGTGTTGGATGGGAAAAGCGTGCATCTGGTACAAGCAAGGTCCAACCTTCTGGAAGAATCTTCTCTGCAAATGGCCTCATCATTTCAGCAGTACCTGTCATACCATGCATCATGACAAGCGTGGGCAAGGAACCACCTCAAAGAGTCCACTGGAACACAAGAGCTCCGGCAACACGTAGATGGATATAGGAAGATGGCCCTCGTACAGTAACAGTCAAGGAATATTCCCCAGAATTGGACGGTATTGTTCCAATAGCCCCTTTCTCGGTTGCTCCTGAACCCCATGCTCGTGTTAGAGGAGATGCTCCAGCATGATCTTTCATTGTCAAGGAACCAGACGCAGGCCCATTCGATGCAATCTCGACATCAAGGTACCAGACGAGTGTGTTCCAATCGCCTTCTGAAGGATGACCCTCATCGAGGAATGTATCGTAGATTTCTTGATCATTTTCTTCATACATCCGATCGATGAGATCTCTTGCCCGATAGAAGAACACATCCCCTTCGTAATTTGAACGAGCGATATTCAGATCCATACGTAATTGTATGACTCCATCTGAATCTCGCCAAACAAAGCGTTCCAAGAAACTCTTACTTCCACTAAATGTGTAATCCATCTCATGTCCTTCAGCAGATTCTGCACTAACACGGACGTTCCCGTTTGTTATGGAGTCCGTTGTAGCAGTCCACTCTTGACCAAATAATGTAAACGTCCATTGTTGATCAATTGTCCATGGGAACGCAAAAACTTGTTGCGGCTCCCCATTCTCATAGACCGAAAGACCGTCAATGGTCATCCGCCCAAGGAATGGATTGTGATTGATGACAGCATGACGTTGGGCTTCTCGCTCCGAAGAAATTCCTAATTGGTAATTTCCCTCATCAGAATCAATCTCAGCAACAACGAGACGTGCACTGTCTTCACCAAATTGAGGTGTTATGAATGTGTAAAGCCAATTGTCTCCAATCTCCCAAACAGGTAATTGCTTCTGATCATCGGTTGTAGTATCCTTTTCATCAGCAGAATCGGCATCACTTACACAACCTGCAAGAACACTTGTACACAAGAGAAGCAGGACCAAAAATGGAGCCTTGAGCCTTCCAGTCATGAAACGCCGTACAGACGCTTCCTCAAGAGTCTAACGCTTTGATGAGAATCAAAGAAGTCCTGTCTCAGTGAGTTTACCAGTTCCAGCCATAACGACTGCAACGATGGACATCAACTTGATGAGAATGTTCAATGATGGACCGGATGTGTCCTTGAATGGATCACCGACTGTGTCGCCGATAACTGCTGCATCGTGAGCTGCATCACCCTTCTTTGCACCTTCAATGTGACCTTGTTCGATTGCTTTCTTTGCGTTGTCCCAAGCACCACCAGCGTTTGCCATGAAGAGCGCCATCAGAACACCTGTAACCAAAGAACCAGCGAGAAGACCGCCAAGAGCGTTCCAACCGAGCGCGTATCCCACAATGACTGGAGCTACAATTGCTACAACACCAGGGCCAACCATTTCACGGAGTGCAGCCTTGGTTGAAATGTCAACACAAGTTTGTGAATCTGGCTTAACGCCTTCCTTGCCTTCGAGAAGCCCAGGGATTTCCTTGAATTGACGTCGAATTTCAACAACCATGTCCCCTGCAGCCTTTCCAACTGAAGTCATGGTCATCGCAGCGACGACGAACGGAAGTCCACCACCGATCAAAAGACCGATAACGACCATTGGTTCTGTGAGTTCAAGGTTGAGCAACGAAACACCGGTTGTGGCATCTGTACCGATTGCTGCAGTATATGCTGCAAAGAGAGCGAGTGCTGTGAGTGCAGCAGATCCGATTGCGAATCCTTTTCCGACTGCAGCGGTTGTGTTTCCGATGGAATCGAGTTCGTCAGTAATTGCACGAACATCGTCTCCAAGGCCACTCATCTCTGCAATTCCACCTGCGTTGTCTGCGACTGGACCGTATGCGTCAACAGTCATTGTTACACCAACTGTTCCAAGCATACCCATTGCAGCCATGGCAATACAATACAATCCGTATGTTTCGCCACCGAATTCGTTGGCTCCAAGAATACCTAGAGAGATCAGAACGACTGGAATAAACGTGGACATCATACCAACAGACAATCCTGCGATTGCGTTGGTCGCAGGTCCGGTCTTAGACATTTCACCAATGTGAGGGATTGCTTTTGTCTTGATTCCAAAGACCGGTTCAATCCCAGTGTAGTATTCAGTTACGAGTCCGATGAGAATTCCGATTACGCTTCCCAGAACAACGGAGTGCATAATGCCATACTTCACGTCGATGAGGCCTTGTTGGATAGCGAGGTAACCGCCTGCCCAGAACAAAATCGCTGCGATGAACGTGGTGTTTCGCAAGGCTGCTGCTGGGTCTTTTCCGTTCTTGAGTAAGGTCATTGAGAAAACACCGATGATAGAGGCAGTGTATCCAATGAATCCTAGAAGAATTGGAAGGAGAACATAGTCGCTGGTGTTATCACCAGTGAAATCGTTTGCGATAATCATTGCAGCGATAATTGAACCGACAAAGGATTCGAAGATATCAGCGCCCATTCCTGCGACGTCGCCAACGTTGTCTCCGACGTTGTCAGCGATAACACCGGGGTTACGAGGATCGTCTTCAGGAATACCTGCTTCGACTTTACCGACCAGGTCGGCACCAACGTCGGCAGCCTTGGTGTAAATACCGCCACCAACACGAGCGAAGAGGGCAATGGAAGAAGCACCCATACCGAATCCTGCAGCAGCGCTGACTGGATTCATTGCACCGTTAGTAGTTTCTCCAGCGTTGAGCCAGAATGCAATGAGAGAAATACCGAGCAAACCAAGTCCACCAACTGAAAGACCCATGACGGCTCCTCCGTTGTATGACACTGCGAGTGCACCTGCTTGACCGTCGTTCTTTGCAGCCATAGCAGTTCGACCGTTTGCTGAAGTTGCTGCACGCATTCCGGAGAATCCTGCAAGAACAGAAGCAATTGCACCTGCAAAGAATGCGATTGCTGTATCGAGATCGTTCAACCATGCAAGAACTGCACCGACAACGACGACGAAGATTGAGAGTACTTTGTATTCTGCAAAGAGGAACGCCATGGCTCCTTTTTGTATTTCCTCAGTAATATCTGCAACAACTTCGTTGTCGATTTTTACTTTGTTTACTTGCTGATACAGCACAAACGCGATTACAAGTCCCACGAGACCTGCACCAGCGGCTATCATTGGTATATTATCCATCATTTTAGAACACCTGTATCTGCGGCCACCAAAGAATCCTTGATAAGTGGTTCCCTCTGTTTAGAGGCTCAAATGGCCTGTTTTAGAGTGTTAATCGCTCATCCGAGTTGTGAATTCGATACCAATCGTTGAAAGAGGTGGAACGCGTCGGGTAAGACATGGGCATAACCGCTGAGGAAGTCCTCGCCGAGATTGGACCTGTGCAGGAAGTCCTCGATGCTCACGATGGAGTTGTAACTGTTCATGATACAAGTGGAGGAAACATCATGCTCTCTCTCGATGGAGGATGTAACGGATGTTCCTCAACTCCAATGACTGCAATGCAAATTTTCTATTCTTTGAAGAAACTCGACTCAGTGAATGACGTTATTTTCATCAACGGAGAGCTGCCAGAGTACATGCGCACCTTCATCAATCAGAAGATGGAAAAAGAGGCTGCTGCAGGCACTTCCGAAGAACCTGGCGAAATCGTTTAATCACTCTTCTTCGGTTTTTTTTCCGATACTGTGAGGGTTCGCACCAAACGAAACATTCTCGCCTTTGATGTTCATTCTTGCAGCGATAGCCAGAACTACACAGACTATGGAAAGAGGCTTTGGAAGATAGTTCGATCCCCAAAGAGAACCACCTGCAAGAGAAAGCCACCAGAGCGATGCTGCAGCGAGAAGAAGAGATGTAAAAATGATGTTCTGCACCACCAACTCTGCTTTTTCAGAGCGTGAAAATGTAGCTACAAACATAAACAAGAAAGCAGAGATTCCACAAAACGATTGGACAAGAAATGAGATGATGTCCACATCGACCATGATGATTCCACTCCTCGGGGGTTTTTGAAACAATCACTTGCCATCCTTTTTTACCCGTGGGGATATGAGAAGACTATGGCAGGGAATGGATTCAAATTACCGAAAGCGAGACCAAACGGCCCACCGTTCTTTTCAAGAAATCAGGTTGCTGGAGTTTTGCATCAAGTTGCTGTCTTGTTAGAATTACAAGGAGCAAATGTCTTCAGAGTACGGTCTTATCAAAACGGCAGCCGACTCCTTGGCACATTGACAGAAGATTTGCATGAACTCGTCATCACAGGCAGATTGTTTGAGATGAAAGGGATTGGAAAAGGACTTGGTTCAGCCCTCTCTCAAGCAATACTTGAAGGCGAATGGCCCGAAGATTGGCATCGTCTACACAACGATACACCTCATGGACTCATCGAAATGCTTGGCATTCCTGGTTTGGGTCCAAAACGGATCAAATTAATGCATGAAGAACTCGGAGTTGATTCAATTGCTAAATTGAAAGAAGTTGCTGAAGAAGGCCTTATTGCACCAATGAAAGGATTTGGCAAGAAAACAGAACAACGTATGCTCGATGGAATCGAACTGCTGTCACGCTTTCGAGCACGTCGCCGTCTTGATATTGGCTTGAAATATGGAACAGCGTTTGAACAACGAATCAGAGAGATACCCGGTGTTGAACGCGTTCAACTTGCAGGCAGCGCTCGCCGAAGAAAGGAAACTATTGGCGATCTTGATATCGTCGTAGGAGTCAAACCAGACCAGCATGAAGAGGTTGCAAATGCAATCCTGGCCCTGCACGGTATTGCTGATGTCAAAGGTGCAGGAGATTCGAAGATAAGTCTTATTCTCGAAGCCAGTATTTTCGAGGATGGCTTTTCAATAGGCCATATTGATGCAAATGTTTTGGAAGCGATTGGCGGTGATGATTACGAACAGTTGGAAAGTGCTGGAACCATCGATGCCCAAGTTCGATTGGTCCCTCCAGAAATGTTTTCGTTCACTCTGGCATACTTTACAGGAAGTAAAGAACACAATATAGCGATGCGCCAACGTGCGATT
Organism: Candidatus Poseidoniaceae archaeon; assembly: GCA_049623485.1. Classification (GTDB taxonomy): domain Archaea; phylum Thermoplasmatota; class Poseidoniia; order Poseidoniales; family Poseidoniaceae; genus MGIIa-L2. The sequence continues at coordinate 55,177 of JBMZTB010000001.1, read as the reverse complement.
GATCGAGGATTACGTCTCAATGAATTTGGTTTAATCCCAGAACAGAAAGCGGGAGAGCTCAAAGGAATCGAGGCCGCTCAATTTTCACTTCATGCTATGACTGAAGAAGACATCTATGCACATCTTGAGATGCAATGGGTTGCACCAGAGTTACGAGAAGACATGGGAGAGATGGATGCAGGAAGTCAACAATCACTGCCTCATCTGCTTGAATTGCCTTCAATAAAAGGAGCCTTGCATAACCATACAGTGGTCTCAGATGGAGAAGCCACATTAGAACAAATGGCCGATGCTGCGCAATCGCTAGGATGGAATTGGCTTGGAATTGCAGATCATTCACCGACTCTAAAAATTGCAAATGGGGCACCTGCTGATCGTCTTCTTGAGCAGGGCCAAACCATCAAGAAATACAATCAGAAGTGGGCCGATGATGGTGTTGATTTCCGACTCTTTCACGGAGTTGAATCTGATATTTTAGCAGGTGGAAAGTTAGACCATCCAGATGATGTGCTCAAGGAACTGGATTATGTTGTTGCTTCTGTTCATGCTATGACCAAATGGAGAGGTCGAGATGAGAATGAGAACACGGAAGAGTTACTCAAGGTACTCGAACATCCTGCAACGACGATCATTGGTCATCCAACTGGTCGGATTTTACAAGGTCGGGAAGGATATGAAGTGGACGTATACCGCATTATTGATGCCATGGCAGAACACATACAAGATGGAAAATTCAAGGCGATTGAGTTGAATGCAAGTCCATACAGATTGGATATTGATTACAGACTCTGTAAGTACGCTAAGATTTCTGGAGTTCCTGTTGCGATCAGCCCTGATGCCCACTCGACCAGAGGATTGGCCGATATTCAATATGGAGTCATGACTGCACGTAAAGGATGGCTGGAAGATGACGATGTCATCAATACCATGAGTGGAGCCTCATTGGCTCAACAACTTGCCCTACAGTGAAGCAATAGTTCATGAATCAGTAGCAGGTGGTGAGTATATGCGACTAACACGGACACTCATCATAGGAGGACTCATGGTAATCCCTGGACTCTTCCTTGGGCTCCTTGTTTGGTATCTTCTCGGCCAACCCCAAGACGGTGAGGCTCCATTCATCGAAATATTCGCCTGTAATCTCATCCCCTTAGCAAGCATTAGTTCTGGAATCTTCTTTGGCTGGGTCACAGGGTCTGAATACGCTGAATAGGTGGCTTCATTATGAAGCGAAGTGACAAAGCAGAGCGCATTCAGAAGATGCTTGAAAAGTTGTACCCTGAAACGCCAGTACCTCTCGATCATGAGAACTCATTTCAACTCCTTGTCGCAGTTCTCATGAGTGCACAAACAACTGATTTGAAAGTCAACGAGGTGACTCCTGAACTGTTTAAGCGAGGGCCAACTCCAGAAAAGATGGCTTCATTGGATGTTGAAGAGATTCAGACACTTATCAAACAAGTTGGACTTGCTCCAACAAAAGCGAAGAACATCAAACGTTTATCTGAACTCCTGATCGAACGTCATAATGGCATCATCCCAAATACATTCGAAGAACTTGAGGCATTGCCTGGAGTTGGTCATAAAACTGCTGGAGTGGTACTTGCTCAGGCCTTTGGGATACCTGCATTCCCTATCGATACTCACATTCATCGACTCGCTGCTCGTTGGGGTCTATCAAACGGGAGCAATGTCGAACGGACTGAAAAAGACCTCAAAGCAGTTTTTCCTAAACAGGCTTGGAATGATTTACACCTACAGATTATTTTCTTTGGAAGAGAATACTGTCCGGCACGCTTCCATGATCTGACAACATGCCCAATATGTTCATGGGCGGCTACAAAGAAGAGGATTGCAGAAGAAGAGACGAAAAATCGCACAAAGAGTCGCCGCTCAAAGTGATGCACTCACGTCAAATCCTGAACCAAGAAGTTGAAGCAGCATGACTGCTCCAAGAATCAAGAGAGTGATTCTAAGTGCTGGAGTTGTCGTGTCTTCATCATAAGCTTCACGAACAAATGCATATCCTATCAGTGCAACACCTCCACTCCCCAAGAGAGTAGCAATCGTTCCCATAACTCGATCAAAGTCATTGAAAGATTCTGTATCCTTTGCGAATGCTTCACTCCATCCTGAATCTGATGTATCGTAATCAATTTCGCTCGGCGCACCTCCAAAGTCTGGAAGAACGCTTATGAGAATGGCTAGAAGGATGAGAATGACGCCGATCATCAAGAATTTATGAAGAGAAAACAACCCTCCCCCCATCATTGCTTGCTGGGGTGGATGATACATATTCGATGAAACCGTAGGTCCAGATGGAGTGCTTTGCATGCGCTAGCATCTGAGAAGACAGCATATACTCTTTTTGATTAAACACCAAATACAGATGATGCTCCATCGAGTAGGACTGCAGTAATCCAAGAGGTGATTCCAGCAATCCATAGCAATTGAATCGCTTGACCAGCAGCACTCGTCTTACCGCCACCGCGCAGACGTGTGGCAATAGCAGATACAGCAATGATTTGACCAATGACAAGCAGTGAAACTATAATCTTGAACATTCGAATATTATCTTCAACAGAAGTTGCGTTTTCCATAACGGGAAGAGCAATCCCCGAGCCAAAGTCTTGGAGTGCGCCAACATCTGTTTCCGCCAAACCTGATGCAACACCTGCAATAGCATCTCCAAGTTGCAATACAATCGAGATCGTTACGTTCAATGAAGTGACGCTGGCAATGAGAAGACCAAGAGCTACCCCCCACATTGTGTTGGCAGAGAGGGCGCGTCGACGCCTTAGAGAGAGGAGGTTTCCAACTGAACGCGATACCATTTCTGCAGTAGCTGCAGGTTTACCTGATGATTGAGAACCTTCGATGTAAATACGCGTGTATCGAGAGATCACGGCTGAGTTTGTGTCGGCATTGAAGTAATCCCAAGCACGGTCTGAGTCAATACGTGTCGACAATCGCTTTTCAAGTCGATCAATTGAATAATCGAGCATACCAAAGTCAACACCACGTAGAGCTTTGATTGTTGCAGAAGGTTCTGCGCTTCTTGCTTGGGCAGTCCCACCAAGTGCACGGATGAAATCGGGATAGGCTGAGTCTCTCCTTAACACACTTGACTCTTCTTTTCGAATCAACCATGCAGGAATAAGCAGAGGTGAAAGAGGTGCTGCGAGGAGAATAAGGCCGTACCTGTCCCATTGACTGCTTATCTCTTCCCATGAACTTGCAACCACATAGATTGTTACAAGAAGTAACATTAACGCAACCGCTCCTGAAGCGAGTAATGCTCTTCTGAAATTTATTCTGAAAGGGGTTTCAAGTTCATCTCGAGCAAAGATAAGATCACGAGGAATAGTCGCTCTAAAAGCAAGCATCGCTGCAACTTGAATGATTATGAATAGGAAGGAAGCAAGAAGAAGGAAACGCAAACGGGCTGCAACTTCAATAGGTGTGTCGTTATCTCCACCCACTTCGAACAAGACAAGATGGATTCCAGCAATTACAAGCCCGAAAAGGCCTGCTGTGACCATTGAAACGTAAATTTCTTGCATTGTATCAACGCTTTCTAGCCTTGTATCATAGAGGGTGTTGTATTGTTCAGCAACCGTTTCTTGTTCCGAACGCATGAATTCATCAATTGGCTGACCTGCTTCAATAGAAAACGCCATTCTATCAAGGAAATCCGTCCATAGAGGGCTCGGACTTTGTTGTGCAACAATACGAGCAGCCTCAGGCAGAGACGTGTTCCATTTGTCAACAAGCGTCTCGATACGTTGTACTTCCGATGCTAATTCCCCATAATCTCTCATCTGCTTGAGAATATCGAAAATTGTCTGAGCACCTACTTCTCCAAGCGAGAGAATTCCCATACGAGTGATGAACATATGCATTTCACGCTCGATCATGTTCGCAGAACGAGTCACTTCAAGCATCGGGAAAGCAATAGCCCCAAGTGCTGCTAGAATTGGGAGAAGGAACAGCAACAGTATACCTGATGCCCCTGAAAATAACGCTCCCTCTGCCAAACCACCTGTTAAGAAAATAAGTGCAAGTGACCCTATGAGGCCCATTGCAAAAGCCCCACCGACGTACAAGGCAAGGAAACGACCAACTGGCATTTCGAGCCGACGGATGGCAATCTGCCACATCGGCATTCGTTCCATGCTTCTTCATCTCCTCATCGGTCTTTTTGGCTGACCCAACTATCAACAGCCTTGTCGAAAGTTTCCCAACCACTATTGTAATAGATATTCAGAAGGCCAAACACGTCATCATAATGTGTCAAATTGCGATCGACCATTCGATCAAGAGCAGAAGCTCTCCGTAACATTTCATCATAGACATCCCGCTTATTTGCAAACCCTGCTTGTGCTGCAATCTTATTTTCGAGAAGATGGGATTGGAACATACCACGGAAGTAATGCTTGTCTTTGAGAGGATCCCATTCGAACATACCACGGGTCAAGACACCATCGCTGTGCTTGTTGTATCCAATAACCTCGTCGACACCAGTAATGCGGCGAACAAGATTTCCATTGGTTTCGGTAACTTCTTGGAAAATCGCGAAATTTAGGTTGTCGAAGAAACGAATTGGAACATTGATTGGATCCCCTGTGAAACGTTGAATCATCTTAACGATTGAAGATGCGTGGAATGTAGCAATAACCGGGTGCCCTGTTTGCATTGCTTGGAAAGCAGTTGCTCCTTCAACACCACGTATTTCACCGATGATAATGTAACGTGGTCTTGAACGCAGTGCGGCTTTGAGCAAGTCGAACATTTCGACACTTGAATCTTCATTTTTCGAACTTCGTGTAACAAGTCGTTGCCAAATCTTGTGGCTGACCTTGACTTCGGGAGTGTCTTCCGCCGAGTAAATTTTCACGTTATGATCGATGAAAGGAAGAATTGCATTGAGAGTCGTGGTTTTACCAGAAGCGGTCTCACCAGATACCAGAACAGACATTCCGTATTCTAGACACAGCCAAATGTATGCTGCAACCTGGGAACTCATGGTGCCCCATTGAATGAGTTGGGTGATGGAAATTGTTTCTTCTGCGAATTTACGAATCGTAAAAGATGGGCCCAGCATTGAAACGTCATCTGAGAAAATGATATTGATACGGGAACCGTCGAGAAGGGCTCCGTCGATGATAGGATTGTTGTCTGATACAGGACGGCCAATACGTTCAGACATGGAACGTAGATAACGAGAAAGGATATCTCGTTCACGGAAACGGATGTTTGAAGTAACCATTTCGAAGACTTTGTGATCCATGTGAATGTGTTTTAAACCAACGGAGTGAATATCTTCCAGCATTTCATCCGAAAGGAGGGTTTCAAGAGGACCATTTTTGATAAGATCTCGAACAATGATGTATCGTAAACGGTCTCTTTGTGCTTCTGAGACGACGACTCTTTTGTCTTCCAGCCCGATCATTTCCCACATTCGGCCTCTGCGACGAGTTCCAATGTTGGCTTCAGTATCGAGGATTGTGTATCTGTCAATCATTTGTCCCAAAATTGTTTCAAACTCCGAGTCAGTTGTAAATGTTGGAGCAGTCGGTGCTTCTTGGAGAAGAGTTTCAACCAAATCACGGCGAATGTTTTCTTCTTCTTCATTCAATTGCGGTTCAAGACCAAACCAGAGAACTTGGCCTCCACCGTCTTCGTCTGCGGGAGGTTCGTAAATATGAACAAATACTGGTTCTTTGGTGATGTAGATTAGATTCAATGGACGTTGCTTCTTAGCATCTCGGTCGAGTGGTCCGTAGTATATTGGACGGGAACCGTATTTCTTTTCGAAATCACGAACCCATTCTGCAACGTGGTTATGAGCGGCCATAACCGAAGCGAGATCACCTCGAGCGAATTTTAAATCTTCATCAGCCATAATGTTCACCTCAGCTTACCGCCGTAATGTCGACGATGAAGCCCATTCCAGGTTCAACTCTCCAACCGATTGAGGACTGAACAGGTCCTGCAGCACGTAGATAACGAGTGACAATGAGTGTTCTCTTCAAATCTCCACCGATCAAGTTTGTTGTTAAGTCGATAACAACTTCTGCACTTGCACGCATAGCGTGGAGGAGTTTGTGATCCATTTCATCACTGTCAACAGTGAGCATGATGCTACGGCCAGTCGAAGCAATTCTTCTCAAACGTTGAATCAGATTGAAACGATCTTGATCGTTCATATCAGAGGGCATGAGGGCACTTGCTGCATCAATGATGATGATGTCGGCTTCCTCAATTGCTTCACTCGAGAGGACTTCATCAATTCCAACATTTGGAATTGGTTCTGCTACGGTTCCGAATCGAGAGAAGATCATCAAGTTTCCATTTGTTAAAGCGTCTGTGACACCGTAACCAATTGATTCAACTTGTTCAATCCATCCGCGAGTCGTTAATTCAGTCGTAATAACGAGAACTTTGACATCGTTTTCCAGAAGACCGTGGACAAACCGTTGACTTACGAGTGACTTCCCGCCTCCAACTCCACCTTGCAGCATCAAAATACTACGATTAGGTAATCGAAGACCCAACGAATCTGCAAGACTGTCTGTCTCAACATCAAATGGGAAACCATCCTCAACTGGCTTAGGTTTCTCGGTCAATCGCTCAACCATGCAAACGCACCTCCAGAGAAATCGAGTCAGTACCACGATAGCCATTGGTAACTTCTGATGAGACGATAACCGTCAATGAAACATCCGTCCCGTCAGCATATGCCCAAGAAGATGAATTAACTGTAACTTCAACCAAATGTTGAGAATCCCAAACAGCACCAGTAGCTGGAACGATAGCAGTCGTAATCGTAGATGTCACAGTCGATCCATCAACAATCACGACGAGTGTGCTCGTATCGAGAAGAGTCGTTCCTGTATTTTGCAGGTAAAACGTCATCTCATCAGGATTGAGGCTATCATCGTATGCAACCATCATCGGGTCTCCTGCAAATCCAAGACTTGTAGCTTGTTGAACTTCCATCGCACGGGTTTGATCCTGTGATGTTTTTGCCATGTCTCCCCATTCATTGATGAGAACGACACTTACAAGACCTGAGACCAGCAATGCTGTAGTCAGGAAGATGAAAGAAGATGCTCCGCTGCCTGCCATATAGTCGCCTCATGCTAATGTGTTTACCATTGTCAATCCACTGAATGTCAATGAAATTCGATCGTAAGATGTTGCACCGTCTTCTGCCCATTCGAGTTGAATGGTTTCGCCAGGATACCAATGTGTGGTGGTTCCACTCGTAACCGAACCGAAGTTGGTTGGTTCTACGGACGTACCGCCATCAAGGAAAAGCCATGCTTCTCGGTTCTTGATGGTCACTGGACCTGTATTCGTAAGGTTGCTGTAAATAAAATTCCCAATATCGGATCCGAATGTTGCACCTGTTGAAGCAATTGGTTGGCCTGTTGTATCGACGATAATAGTAGGAGGGGACGAGTAATTCCCGCGATTGGTGATAATCACGTTTTCTATTCCTCCTGCTGCGTCGACTGTGAAGGTTCCTGAGAACCCTCCAGATCCACTTTGTTCAATGAGTGTTCCATCTACATATCCGCTACCATTTGTGGTGATGGTGACGGACAAGACCGCACCTTCCCATAATGTTGCGTTATCAATTTGGAATGAGGGGATAGGTTCGCCGGCGTCTTCAATGATCTCAAGACTGGTTTCCATCCTGCTGTCAAGACTTTGCACTGCAAGCGCAAAGACCAACATCAGTGATGTTCCAACCACAAGAGCACCGATTCCGACCGAACCACCCATGCATCATTCCTCCGAGTAAGGAGTTTTATTTCTCCACGATTCAACAATCGCGGAGAATGTCAACAATTTCCTATGAGACAGATGATCATTCAATGCCGATTCTGCTTCGCCTGGTGCTGCTAGTTGAACGATTGCAAGGACTGAACGTCCTTCAACATCGGTCAACATACCGCTTTGAACTGCTTTTTGAGCAAAACTGACTGCTGCCATGCCGGATAGATTATCCAGCAAGAGGGCCGCAACCATCGCCGCTCCAACACCATCATTTGCAGCCTGCTCGTACGAGCCTTTTGCAAGGAATGGGTTAGCTGCAAGCGCTTGTGCTTCATACAATTCAACCAAACGTGCTTCATCAGATTGACGCAAACGATCAACCCCACTTCCAACGGGGAGTACTTCCCCATCAGCAGTAACGATTGTATCGCCTACGTTCCCGTCAACAGATAGACCATCGGCCGATTCAACATCGGATTCTTCAGACGCTTCTGCTACAGCAGGTGCCGCAATGGATTCCTCCATTTTGTGCTCTACTAAGCGAAGTACGTCCTCAACCATGTCGAGGCGACTGCTAATCATTCGTTCTAATCCAGATGTATCAACCTGGGCGTTAACAGGCGCTGCCGGAGCTAGCGTTGCTGCTACACTTGGGACTGATCCTATGCTGTTTAGGCGTGCTCGAGTCGGACCGGGTGAAATGGTCCAAGCATCTTCTTCACTCAATTCCCCTTGTTCTGGGAGAGGCACTTGTTCAATGGCCACGTTGGCCATGATTTTCAAGCGCTCTTCAGCGAGTTCAGCGTCTGCATCCCGGTCGTTCCCTGCACTGCCACTAAATGGCCATGCCATGGTACAACCTCCTGCGTTGTCATACCCGAAGGTAAGACATTACGCAGGTCGACTCAGACCACCACTGCTCCACGAGAAGCGTCGTTGACCTTGAGAACGTCGTATGTGCTTCCTCCACCAACAACGTGGATGTACAAGGAAGCCTTGATGTTCTCAGTGAAAAGGTGGTTCGGGCTGCAGTCATCAGTTCCATCAACTGCGTTGAGGGAGTATCGGTATGCGACACCTGCTTCTGCGACATCAACTTCGGCTGCAGGATCAGCATCTAATGGGATGATTTCACCGAAACCAGCGGTAGGCGCCGATCCGTCACTGAAGTCTCCGGCAATTCGATCGGTTGTAGCTACTGCGGGAGGCCCTGCGCCGCCACCGTCTGGGTCTTCGCAGAAGACTTGCCATAGGATGTCGTTTGCCGCAGTGTCATCTGAACCTGCAGCGAGTCTGAAGTAAATCACGTAATCGCTTGCGGGGTCGTCGACAAAGACGTTGAGGATTTGGACTTTACCAGACATCTCGTCTGTTGTGTCGTCACCTGTTGATTGTGCGTTCTGTTGAAGCTTTTCTGCAGTTTGGATAATAACTGCAGCAGCAACAGCAGCAACAAGAATCAAAGCGATGAATACAATCATTGCTCCGATACCAATTGCAGCTAGGCTATCGTTTTCCATGTTCTTTTCTTGTGTGTTCTTCATTTTTCATCACCTCAAACAACAATGTCTCCTACAGTCGGAGAGCTACCGTATTGGAGTTCTTCGTATGTGCTACCTCCACCGATGACAGTGAAGATCATAATGTGGTCTGTGTTTGCAACCGGTGCACACTCATCGATGTTCAGAACAACGACATAGGTCGTGCCTGGGTTGAGTGTGATCGCAGCACCTCCAGCACCATCACCAGTGTGAAGGGTTGCACCAGTGAGGTCGCCTTGAGCGAATTCGGTTGTAGCCACTCCTACGCCGCCACCGTCTGGGTCTTCACAGATTACAGTGTAACCAATGTCGTCACCTTCAGTAGGTTCTGAACCAGGCGCCAACTCGAAGGTAGCAAATAGGTCGTAAGTGCTAGCTGCGTCATCAATGGTTTCGATAACGACATTGATCAAGGTCAACTTGGTTGACATTTGCTCTTGGGTGTCGTCACCGCTGGCTTGTGCGTTCTGTTGCAGCTTTTCTGCGGTCTGAATAATGACCGCTGCTGCGACTGCTGCAACAAGAATCAACGCAATGAATACAATCATTGCACCGATACCAATTGCAGCAAGTTCGTCTTGCTTCGTTTCTTTTTGGTTTTTCATTTATTTCACCTTTTTTTACTCGTCCTCCCTCATTCGAGGGTGGATATGGATGGGGTCAAGAAGCACCTCCTTGACCCAAGTCGATGCGAAGTGGCATGCGTATTACTGCTACTTCGTCAGGAGTTAATCTGCCGATGAAAGGCACTTTGTCAGCTGTAAAGCCTGGTGGAAGCCAAGGATTGATGAGAACATCTGATAGAGGCTCCATGGAACGATTTTGAGCACGTATTGTCACCATAACATTGCCATTCCTCATTTCATACCCGGTCGCTATTGAAAGTTTTCGAGAAAGGGGAACTTCATCTGAACCGTGTCGTCGATCGGCCTTGATTTCAAACCGAACTGGTAAATTGCCCCCTGGACCGATGACCGGTACATCGATGAACGAAGGATTAGAAATCCATCCATGCGGTACTGGAGGTTGCAATCGCATCATCGGAAGAGGGATGTCACCATCGTTGATGATTCGAACAAGGAGAACTCCGGTTTCACCACCTGCAGGCCATCGAGTATCGACTGAGAGCCAGAAGTGCCTGAATAGGAACGGGTTAAGCGTTGAAGAATTACCCCCGATGAGATCGTCAACAAGGTATTCAACTTCTGTTGCAGCATACCCAACATCTCCAATTTCTGCTGCACCAGTAGCGTTACGGAGTCTTCTAAGGACGTTTTCTACTTCCTCTTCTGCAAGGGCTTTTTCGCGCAACAATCGGTGAAGCATTGCAATACTTCTACGCAGATAGAGAACATCTTCCTCTAGGACTTCGAGCGCCTTCTCAGCCTTTTTAACACTGCGGCGGGCTCTTCGAAGTCGATGTGCTTCAAGGAATGAGCGTGCTTGTAGCATGTCGAGTTCAGTTGTAGCAAGTGAGTTAACTTCGTCACTTACAACTCCTTGAACGAGCGTTTCAAGCTCCCTGCTTGCTTGCATTAGACGTTGTGCACTTTCCGTGGAAGCAGCGATTGCAGCTTGTGCATCCGCTAGGTCACCATCTTCAAGATCGGCATCCATTGCAAAGTCGACGTCCTCAGATTTGCTCTTCGCCATCAGACATCACCTCCTCGGTTGATTCAGCCCCAACAGCGGGTTGAGGTTGTTCGATAATTGCAGAGAGGTCTAGCCCTTCCATTGCAAGATCATTGAGTAAGCGTGCAGGATCTCCGAGGTCTCGTTCGATTCGTGTTGCTTTGACTTCGATATCCGTCAAACGTCCGTAGAGTGAACCATACATGCTGTTTGAACGCCGTAGTATAAGCCAAACAACAATTGTTGAGACTAGGATGTAGCCTACGAGACTGATTAAATTAGTTTCATCTGGGGACATTTGAGGCGGTAGCCCTAGGATTACTGCGATGAATCCAAGAATTGGAAGACTTAGGATCACAGTGAGTTGCCTTCTTGAGTCAGCCAGTGCTTGGAAGTGGTCAGCATAAATTGTCGAAATACCTTTTCGAGCCCGTTGGTAATCTTCGTGAATGTACCTGAATTCCTCGCTGCTTCGCCATGCCATTCGCCAAACCCAGAAGGATGTGATGGCTATGATGCCCGGACCCCACCAGATATAATCGAGTAAATGGAAGGAAAAACCGAGCATAATGACTCCAGAGTAGACTGCACCAAGCCTGTATTTTTCATTTTGATTCGTAAGACCGAGTAATCCGATTGTGATGATCAAAGCAATACCAAATCCGGCCAGTACTGTAATTGGAGAAGGTGCGCTCGAGTCAATCTCTTGAGTGAAAACAACCTCATCGTTTTCGACAACATTGTTCAGAGCATACGAAGAAATGATAGAGACTTTACAATCCGCTTCAATGCTTTGCTCCCACCAGTCAAGGGTTTCCCCAGTAACTTGCCAACGTAGGGTTTCTTCAGCCCCTTCTGGCAAAAAGGATACAATGGGTGTTTTGTCATTGATAACGAGGCCTGTACATTCGAGGTTTGAGTTGATCCCAAGTGCAAGAGCTGTCCCTTCGTTTTTCAAAGTGAATTCGAGATAAGCGGTCTGGCCTTCCATGATCTCATCGAGTTCATTTCCATCAGCATCAACAATACGCTGTGATGATGCATCGATCATTGGATCAGCATACATATTGAGGGCGAAAGTAAACGTTTCTTCGGTATACACCGTATATCCGTTGTGCTCATCTGGATGGTAGAGGCGAATGTCGAGGTCAAACCCATCACCAGGGAGAATATTTGGTCGGTCAGGTACTTTCACCATGAATGTCAATGGTGGCGATTGTACGTACTTCACTCTCTCAGGAAGTTCGATTACATTTGTGCCAGGTACGCATGGTTGTGTCAAATTGACGTAATGAGTGGATTCTGCGCCTTCTAAATTGATGATGGAAATATTCCATACGTAATCCTCTTCTGAGAGTCCTATCGAATTAAAGTCCAATAAGCGAGTGATTCCACAGATTTCAATCGAGTAGTTTGTAGGAGCATCGTTCGATGAAGGAATGTGCGAATATGGTATGAAAACTGCTATCGGATCATCATTCGCAGGTGCTTGTAATTGATCTGCATATCCTATATCAAACAACCGTTTCATCTTCAATTGAGTTGTAAATTCACCACTGCCGTCAACATCAACATCGGTTGGAGTTAAAGTAATGCGGAAATCGGCAGCAGTAGTCAGATCAGGATTTGTTTCCTCCGCATTTGCGCCAACTGACAATGCAACTGGGACATTTCTTGGCAAGGACAACTGAGTAGGCGAGGCACCAGATACACTCCAAGCATCGCTTTCTATGGCAAGGCCAGGCATGAAAATTTGGTATCCGACATTCACGATCACATCTTGGTTTCCTGTGTTGGTGATAAATGCCGTCCATTCACGATTATCTCCTTGATGGAAGTAATACTCGCTTTCCCAGCCCTCGAGCGTGTAAGTGAACACTGGAGCAACGAGGAGTTGCACCTTGCTTTCAACATACACCACTCCAGTTGCAGTGTTTGAAACCGTGATATTGGCATCATGGATTGCGCCATTAAGCATGTTATCAGAACCATCAAGTGCAGGAATTGTAATATCAAAAGTTCCAGATGAAGTCCCATCGATTGGAAGTGTAAACGATTGAATGACCGGTGTTGTATCCCAACCGCCGTCAACTGAGATGTTCACATTCACTGTTTCAACTAAATTTCCAGTATTTTCCAAATCAAATGGGAGTGTAACGATCGTGCCTGGGACAGCTGCCAAACTTTCTGGAGTGTTGAGGACAACGTCATGAACTTCAGACATGTTTGCAACGATGTCGGCAAACAGTTCAATCAATGTGCCATTTTCATTAATCAAGGAGACTTTCAAGGTAGCCATGTAGATATTGTCAGCGCTTGCGTCTTCCGTCGGGATGATATTGACGCGTACTGCAGACTCATATCCTGCTGCAATGATAACACTGCTCGAAGTATCGAGTTCAAATCCAACATCATCATATCCTCCATCATCGAGTGAAACGCTGTACGTAGTCGGTCCATTCCCCGTGTTCTTAATGATAACAAAGGCAGATGGCGACTCGTATGGTGTCGACTCAATGACTTGGCTGCTAGGAGTCAACGTAGCGTTGATGGTTTCTCCGACCCTAATGTCCATTGTTTGCTCACCGACATAACTGCCTGAATCCAAGTCATAATATCGCACTGTAAGGGGTTGGAGAAGACCTGAAGGAGCAAGTGGGTGTGTTTTCACGGTCAAGGTGACCAGAGAAAGGTGAGCACCTGATGTAGCAGGATAATCTTCGAGGTCGCTTGCTAGGTCAACAATCGTATTGTTTGGGCTTGTTGTTGTAAGTCCTGCTTCCCATCCGCTTGGTAAATTTTGAACAATCTCTAATCGGTACGAGGAGCGGTCATTGCCAGTGTTTCCAAAAGTGAACAAGAAATCAGTGTCGATGCCCACATTTGCATCGAGCGGTCCTGTTTCTGTGATTTCTCCATCAATGACCTTTGGAATAATAATCGAGAGGTTTTCTGTAATTTCTGGAGCATAAACAGAAGATGCGACGTGCGTTGCACTCAGAGTAGGAGTTGTTTTTATTGGAATTTTAATCGTTCCTGCAAGAGGAACCTGCCCCGAGCGACTTTGAATTCCGAGGGATGCTGCGAAGCTCTGGCCCAATGAAAGGCCTGTCGTTTGGCTTGGTGTAACCGAAGCATTCCAACGATCAATCTCGTTGAAACCACCAGAAGAGAGTGCTTCAAAGGTAATGTTGCCTACTTCCAAATCAGCATCAACAGTTTCGGTAAGATCCGTTGCAAGATTGTGTCGTACTTGCACATTTAGGCCAAGAATTTCATTGATTCCTGTAGATTCACCGGCAGCGAGAATTTCGCTTTCACTGAGAGTAATACTTTCGAGCGGCAATCCAGGATCTACAGCAATAATAGGCCGCACCTCGATTTGGGCTGTATCTGAAGTTGGAATGCTGCCCGTATCTGCTTCTGCGAAGATATACACGCTCAAACTATCACCTGCACGATTGTGTTCAGCAGGCACCAATGGCATCTGTATTGAAGGTACATCCACCGTGACGAAACCAGTTACGACCTCACCGACTTGCAATTCACCAGTGTTCGAAATTGACAAACTGTGACCCCAATTGAGAGCGTTAAAAGAGAGCCCTGAATTGAGATTAAATGTCGTCGGAGCATTTCCTGTGTTGGTTACAGTAAACGATACTGTTTCGGTAAGACCGGGTATGACCATTGTTGTTGTATCAACGAGATCCACTGTTGCTTGAAGGAATTCTCCCGCCATCACCCGTGTTGTGTCCGACAAAACATAGCCGCTGCCCGCAGATGTGATTGTCAATGAAACGATGTCAATATCGGATAAAAGAGCATTTGCCGGGACTGATACAGTCACTGCAAGAGTCGTTGTCTCTCCAACTCCAATGAATTGGGTGATGGTTCCATGCAAAGAGGTGGAAGCCCATCCAAGAGTGCTTGATACGGAGATCGTGAAGGAATCAGTTGAACTCCCAGTATTTCGAATAATGTAATACAATGTCGTTGAATCTCCCGGGGAGGTTGTTCGATCCGAAGGACCTACCATTTCTGATATGTAATCGCTGAAAACAATGTCAAATTCAGAGTAAGTTTGTGTTTCAGTCCAACCTGTTCCGTTGAGGACGACTTCTACAGACATATTCCATAATCCACTTAAAGTGGATGCGGAAAACGTCCCCATCAATTCTTGACCTTCTGAAGAGGCGAAAATCGAGCCTGGAGCCAATGTTTGGGTATTAGACCAGATGTCAACTGTTGAAGGGCTTGCTGACGCATTGGTAAGCGTGAAGTGCATGACAGCTGAAAAGGGCATGACCCCATCGTTTCGGATGGTTGTGTTGAATGAATGCGATTGCCGATCGAGGGCGACATTGGCATTCCCAGGAGCAATGGTTGGCAATGTATCGCCAATAATAGCCCCTTCGTGCAACGTTTCTACATCAAAATCTCTCCTGTATTCATTGTTTACCATATTTCCGTCGTTTGCACTTGAAACTCGAGCGAAGAGTGTTTGTGATGGCCCTGTTGTTGCTGTCCATGAAAGCAAATATGTTGTTGTTGCAGAACCACCTGAAATTGAACCTAAATCTACTGTATCCACAGTGTTTTCAGCAGCGTTAGGAGATCCTTTGTGGACTAAGGAGAGGAATGCGTTTCCTGCAGACGTGCCCACATTCGATACATCGATTCGAACAGTGTGTGTATCAGGGGCGAGGATCAGTCCAGAACTGTCACTGATCGACCCTGCACCATCAAATTTCATCCCCGATACTTGAAAGTCAGGACCTGCTCTACCAGAGGTTTCCTCAGCATCGACGAAAGGCAATGAAACCTGCACTAAGAACAAGGCAACAAGCAATACAGGGATGCCTTTTTGCTTAAGCATTTGAGGTACCTCCTGCTTTCTCAAATCGTTGAATGGTCACGGACTTTCCTTGGGACTTCCATACCTCTAGCAACTGACCTAAGAGTCGATCATGTTCCTCGTCAGTTATTCCGAGTCGACGTCGCTCCTCCCACAGCAGTAATTGTTCAGTACGGGTCAGAAGGGCGTCTCTCAGATAAATCTCAAGCGTACGGCGATATGCATCTCGGTCTGAGACGGCGTAGACGATTGAATTTCCTGGCAACTGATCTGCACGGTTCTGGATGAAATTACCCAACGTCAAAGCTTCGTCGTACGTGATGTTTCTACGGTCAAGTTCGCTTTGGATATTCGAAGCAATGCTTTGAAGATCATATTTTGTCTTCGTGCGTTGAATCTTCTTGAAATATTTGCGGCACCTTCGCGACATGCTTGGACCCGCCATAGATTATACTGGAACAGGGCAGTTTATCAATCAATTGGAAAAAAGCGCCCGTATATTTAAAATGCATGGAAAAATACTCATTATGCATAGCCTCTCAGCAGAGCGTTTCGCCTTTCCCAACGGCGAAAACCAAGCATTGATGTCAAATGGTTGCTACGTCAGGTCATGCCCGAACCAATAACGCTTGAAGTCGGAATGCCAGCACCAACATTTTCTGCCACTGATTCGAACGGAGTAATCCACTCCTCATCAGAGTATATACAACAAGGCAAGCGAGTGATTTTGTATTTCTATCCGAGAGATTCGACACCAGGGTGCACAAAGCAAGCGTGTGATTTCAGAGACAACATGGCCCGACTGAAATCTGAGGGTTATGAAGTATTAGGCGTTTCAAAAGATTCAGAAAAATCTCATCAAAAGTTTATTTCGAAACAAGAACTCAATTTCCCGCTGCTCCTCGACGTTGAGGGCTCACTGCATGATCAGTTTGGCACATGGCGCATGAAAAAGAACTACGGAAAAGAATACATGGGTTGCGTTCGCTCAACATTCGTTATCGGTGCAGACGGTACGATCGACTGGTGTCGTTACAACGTTCGTGCGAAAGGCCATGTCGAGATGTTACTCCGTGAACTGTCTTTGGAAGAGTGAGAAATATGGACGAAGACATTGGGGGCAAGCTTGTTCCACTCAATGCAACGTCGAACGCTTACGAGCCGTGCTATATCGGAAAGGGACTAGTTGTTGGGAAGAACATCGTTATCGGGGCCATGTGCCACATTGGCCGAACAGTAACAATCGGAGATGATACTCGAATCCAAGGTTCCACTTACATCTCTGACAACACCATTATCGAATCAAATGTTTTTATTGGACCAAATACAACTATTCTCAACGATAAATATCCTCCTTCTGGAAATAAAGAAAAATGGGAACCTGTAACAATTTGTCAAAATACCGTCATCGGCGGAGGGTCGACCATTCTTCCTGGCGTCATAATTGGGGCAAATTCAGTTCTTGGTGCAGGTTCAGTGCTCACCAAATCGATTCCACAGGACGAAGTATGGAAAGGCAATCCAGCCACATTCCATATGCAAAGAAAAGACTATCAAAAGAAGAGGGGTTGACATGGAAGGAAAGCAACACGTCATAGAATTTCTAACAAAATGTATCGAATATGCAGATGCATCAATTCTTCGTAAACAACAACGAAACGATCTTGACGAAATTCCCCAATGGGAAACTTATCGTGAATTTACTCGACATGCACTGGATGAAATTCAAGCAGGGGAACTGGACCGTTGGTTTACCAAAATCAGTCCAACGCTCCACTCTGAGGCATCAACACATGATTTAGGCAAAATGGATCATAAAGCACGTTCACTATTTCTTTCAAATCTCGTCAGTCCAAGACCCTTGGTAATGCTAGGGACTCAATCTGAGGACGGAGTTCGGAATTTAGCCCCTTACACGTCTGTGTCCATCGTTGCAAATTCTCCTCCCTTAGCCGTCATATCGTTATCCGTTGATCGAGACAATCGAATTCGCGACTCTCTTGCTAATCTCAGAGAAAACGGAGTAGCAGTCCTGAATTTCCTTCAACCAAATCAGGAAAATGCACGTCTCGTAGAACAAACCTGCAAGCCAATTCCAAGAGAAGAGAGTGAATGGGATGCGTTCTCAATCGAATCATTGGATTCAAATCCCCTGATTATGAAACGTGCATCGATGGCCATTGAAGCAGAAGTTGTAGCTGAACATGAGTTGCCAGATGCAAAAGCAAGTCTCGTAGTAGTACGATTAGGAAATTTAATCATTCCAGGAGAACATCTCCCTACTGATTCAGTACATTTGTTGTGCCAGCATGGTTTGAATCGGTTAATGGCCACTCCAACCGCATGGGATTACAACATTGATTCCAATGTGTGACGCAATCCGACTTCAAGCGGTGTTGTTGCAGCCCAACCAAGCGATTCTTTCGCATCCACGAGGTGAGGCAATCTACGCTGTGAATCACCGGGATAGCCTCCACTCAATTCGATCTTAACCAATTTGTTTGTTTTCTCGTGAACGAGTTGACATATCTTTTTCCCCAACTCAAGCATTGAAATCTCTTCTGTTGACCCGAGATTAAATGAACGACCATTGAGGGGTTTTCCCGTTTTCAAACAGGAATCGAGACGCCCTGACAAGACAATGCCTTGAATGATATCTTCAACCCAGGTAAGGGAACGTGTCTGCATTCCGTCGCTATGAACCTGTACGACACTTGAATCAAGTGCAGAACGCATCATCATGGTCACAACCTGCCCATATTCATCTTGACTCAATCGCGGGCCATATCCATTGAAAGGACGGACAATTCGTGCATCAAGGCCTTGTCGAACTGCATGGTGAACTGCAAGTTCCCCAAGGTATTTGCTGCCACCATAAGCGTGACGTTGATGCTGGGATGCATGTGTGAACATTGAGGATTCAAGCCCTCCTAGCGGCATTATTTCTGAATCCCCATATGCTTCTGGAGAGGATGTAAAGACGAACCGACATTGGTATTTTTCAGCAAATTCAAGGGCCCTAAGCGTTGAATTAAGATTCACATCCATAACCATCCTTGCCTCTTCATGGAACCATTTCGTACCGTTAATGGCTGCTAGGTGATACACAATGTCGATTGAATTTGCATCTTTGATTCCCTGATAGGCGGTCGCTTGAGTTGCATCACCTTCGAGGAGAGTAATTTCATCCTTGACGTGATCAAGGTTCTCAGGATCACCTCTCCAATAATTATCGAGAACAACCACTTCATCTCCAAGTTCAAGCAGGTGCTCAACCAAACTCGAGCCAAGGAAGCCGGCGCCACCTGTTACGAGTACTCGCATTGAATCACGCCCGTTGTAACACTGTTATACTCACAACATCGCCCTTGCGTTCAAATCGAATGGAATCACCATCGTTAATGAGCATGCAAGGATCATCCTCAAACCCATGCCCATATGGAACTTTAAGAAGTGAGCAAGCGGGTAATGTAAGCGGACAAACATCTCGATTTACAATCGCTTTGGGGCCTTTTCCTTCGTACAAAAGTCCCATCAAAACATATGGTGCTACAGTCGACCCAGACCCTTTAGGATAGATAAGAATCTTATTTTCAATCGCTCTTCCATCAAGCGGATGTCCTGCTTCTTCTATGACTCCTGTATCTCGATTAACATACCCAAGATAGGTAATTGGAACATCTGTTACCATCGCTATGCCCTCGATGCAAAAATCATCTTGTGAATCAAGTCCTTTTCCTACAACGATGCAATCTCCCTCTTGCTGGGTTTTGACGGATGTTTGACCTCCGTGGGCAGAGTGTGATAACTGAGGTCTTGGACCCTGACTCAGAGAAGGATGGACCGCATGACGGACACATTCAACAATGGGTGCTACACTGGTTGGAATCCTATTGAGTCCACTCGTAAGATAATGCTCAGCCTTCATCGAGTTCGTCAAAAGATGATTGTATTTCTCGCGATTATACGGTGTTACTTCCGGGCAAGTATCGACCAAAACAAGAGCACCTGCTTCTTCAAGCATTGACAAGGTGCCATCTGCTTCTGCAAGTGCATGATTCTCCTTGCTGGTAAAAACCCACAAGCGTTGATTTTCAATACGTTCTCCAAATTCCATGTGAGAACGTAAAGCAGAAGCAGTGGTTCTCATCTCTTCCAGACTCGCCTGAGGGCAACCGATAACCACCAAATCGACTTGCCCATCTGGCTTAAGCTCATCATAGCGTTGTGTAAGATCGGCAAGAGTAAACTCTAATTCACCTTCCCACTCAATATCAGAAAAATCTTCCAATGATTGCAATGAATGCCCATCAACCCACATCATTGGAGTTCCATAATTTGCTGCTGCGGCGGTAAGTGCCTTTTTGCGGGCAAATGAAATGTAATCTGGCAATCCTTCAACGTAAGGCATCGGACCGAAAGGAAGATTCCATTCCGGTTTAGCATTACGCCCAATCCAATCTCCGAGGATTGAGTAATCCGAGAGCGTTTCAAGTTCACAAGAAATCTTGACCCGAATGTTTGGAATTCTATGCTCAGGCAGGTGCAAGCCCCATTCTGGAGCATAGCCTGTCAATGCAGTCGCTAAGGCGCTCAATCCAGATTCTCTGTTTGTGATAAGGGAAGTCCAAGTATTTGTGAAACAAACAGCATTCGATTCTGCCCATGAAGCAGTCTCGCCCTGAATTTCAATTCCTCGATCATAGGGTGTACAAGAAAGAGTTGACTCAATACCCAAGCGGTCGTAGGCTTGCACAATCTCAAATTGTTGTTCTAGAAAATCTGGCCAAGCAATATCCATTTCCTTCATTTTTCGCTTGTCGCATCCCGCTGAATTCAAGGTTGTTGGAATCACTACTGTCCCATGCTCATCTCCACTCAAATCCTTCAAAAAGCGACGTAAACCGTGCCCCCCAGTAATGACTGAAACGCCAGAAACGTGGGCATGATCGACTTCAACAAATGAGGACGCTTTAGCAGTACGAGCCAAGTCAACGACAAGTCGCGCTGCCTTTTGCCGAGTCGCCCCTTCCAAGCCGTCGAGTTGTCGAGATAGCCTCTCAGGCAGGTGCATGGTTTCCTCGAAGTACTGACGCTTCATCAAGACTCGTATGCTTCACCGATGGTTTTGATACCGTTGACGTCACTCCACCAATTATGTCCTCATCAGAGAACAATAACCAAACAGCCCGCGGAGATAAGCAACAGAATCGTTTTTTATCTCTCGAGAATGCAAAACGCATTCTCAAAACAACCGTTGTACTAAGCGCATTACTTCTGTCAATTTGGGCAGTTGTTCTCAATCAAGCACTTGAGCCTCTATCAAATGAAGATACTGAGGAAAAAGCAATACTTGTTGAAACAGAAGGAAGAGAATCAGATGTCTATTGTCCAGAAGGCGGGGCCGACATTTTTCTCGGAACTGATTTCGATGGAAACGGAAAATTGTCAGCAGATGAAATCACATCAAGCACAAAAGTCTGTCATGGTCAACAAGGCCTTTCAGGGCCTCAAGGCCAACAGGGCTATGATGGAAGTAACGGAGAACATGGAAACGGGAGTTTGGTGAATCTCACGGCCATATCCCCTGGAATTCCCTGTTCATTTGGAGGGATACAAGTCCAATCGGGAATAGACATCAACAGAAACCAATACTTAGATTCAGAGGAAGTACAAACGACCGCACATATTTGTGATGGGCAGCTAGGAGATGATGGCCCTATTGGAGAACAAGGCAATAACGGAAGCCAAGGATATTCGGCTCTTATCGATCAACAACCTGCACCAACAGCACTATGCTCGAAAGGTGTCGTCATGCGATTTGGTGTCGACGATGGGATTGATAGGGGAATCGCAGGAGATGGTCTTCTTCATGAGGATGAAGTTCGAGAATCCCTTCGAATTTGTTCTGAACAATTATACCAAGGGATTGTTGGAGATATTTTTGTCAATTCTGGTGATTCAGCGTCAAGTCAGTGTCATGAAAGCATTGGAGGAACTGGGTTTCAATCCTACCTTTTCGCTGCCTCCGATGGAATAAATGGTTGCGAATTATGGATGCTGGATGTTGATAATACACCTCTCCTGTTGAAAGATATTCATTCCTCTGGAGATTCTATTCCTGGGAAAATCCTTGGCATCCAATCCATGGAGACTGAGAGAGGGTTGCGATTTGTATTTGATGCAGATGATGGAATCCATGGACGTGAATTGTGGGTTACTGATGGAACTTCTTCTGGAACACTCATGGTTGGAGATATTGAAACTGGAGATGGAATTGATTACTCGAGTGAAATTACAGAATGGATGAATGGAGTAGTATTCACAACTAATGGACAGCAAGGACAACGTATGTGGTGGACGAATGGAAGCGTTACAACATCAATCTGGCAAGCACCATGGCTCACAAGCAGTGCAAGTTCGGATTTGATGAATCAGTCGGTAACACTTTCATCATTAGGACAAAATATGCTGCTCGGAGATGAGAATCGACTCTGGTTCGCAGCAAAGGAATCCAATATTGGGCTCGAAGTAATGCAATTGGATTCAGATGGAACAATGACCATGTATGATCTCCATCCATTTGGTGATTCATCCCCTTCCAAGGCGTTGGTTTCTAACAATGGCTTGGTGGTCGTCGCAGGCGATGGGACTGGACGGCAACTGGCACATCTGGATGGCTCGGGAGGAGTGCAATGGCTCACATCCATGACAAAGGAAGGAACAACAACACCTGTTACCACAATGGCACCGAAGTTTGGATTGCATCAAATTGGTGATACGATTCTCTTCGATGCTGTTTATCGAGGAGCTGATGCCACATTGTTTTCATACTCTTTTGCAACATCGAATCTTCTTGAATTAAGTTCGACAATTCTTGCACCAGGCCATAGCCTCGAACCGGTTTCTAATGGACATACGATTTGGTTTGATTGTGTGATTGCTAGCACTGGCATGGAATTGTGTCAAACGGATGGGACTGAACAAGGAACGCATCTTACAATCGATCTGATGCAAGGGATTAGCAGCAGTCTTCCAAGGGCTCTGATGTACACTGATTCTACATTGTACGTCCTTGCTCAAGGTATTGATCAAACAGGAACAAATAGTGGCCATGCATTGTGGGCAATTGATGGTCAAACCGCTTCAGTGGTTTTCGATCCTTATGCAGGAATTGGAAATGATTCAAGCGCAGGAACGTATGGTGGATTAATCGCTTCATCCACACATATATTTTTCATTGCTGATGATGGGGTGCATGGGCATGAATTACATCAGTACCTTTTGCCATCAATTCAAGATGATTGGGTCGTTTGGAATTGAACCCGATCGATACAGTATGAACAGGAAATGCCAGGAACATAAGCAGGATGCAATTGTTGCTCTGGAAGCAGGGGTTCTCTGCATGCAAAGCACACCGTTGTTCCAGTTTCTGTCAAATCAGGTTTTAGAGCCACTCGTTTATCGAAAACAAAGCATTCACCATCCCAGTGTTCGCCTCCAACCTCTTGGAAGTAGCCGAGTATGCCACCTTCCAGTTGTCTGACATTCGTAAAACCTGCATCTCGCATAATGACGCTGGCTTTTTCACAACGAACTCCACCTGTACAAAACATCACAATTTGTTTGTCTTTGAGAGAATCATCCATGTTTGCAACCGCTTCTGGGAAAGCTCTGAAAGTCTTGATATCAAGTTCGATCGAGTTCTGAAAAGAACCCAGTCGAGTTTCATATGTATTTCTCGTATCGAGCAAAACGATGTCTTCATTGTTTGAAAGTCGTTCATGAAGTTCATGCGGAAAAATTCTTCCATCTTCGGAATCAACACGGTCAAAGTTTGGAAGGCCGACTGAGATGATCTCTTTTTTCAATCGTACATTCATTCGGTTAAATGGTTGATTATCGGAGAGGGATTCCTTGAACGGAATAGTACTGAAACGGTCGTCTTCGTTCAACCATTCTCGAAACTGGGTAATGCTTGATTCAAGTCCTGCGACAAAAATATTGATTCCTTCATGGCTAAGCAAGATTGTTCCTTTCAATTCCAAAGAGTCACACTTTTGCTTGAATGGTTGTCTGAGATGATCTCGATCGGGAAGAGTCACGAAGGTGTACCCTGCGATATTGAGATACATCTCCGTCATGATTGGCCCTCGAATAGTTCCCTCTTATTTTCATCGATTACCTACGCCAGTCATGGCGACTTGCTAATGGATGACGCCAACCTTGTCCAAAAGCACGAGGAGATACTCGAGGTGCTGGTGCCATTTGCCATCGCTTGTGTTCATTGGCTTCAAGCCGTCGAAGCACAGACACAACAGTCTCTCTATCATGTCCTTTGGAAGCAATTTCATCTGCCCCATATCCGTCTTCAATATGATGTTTCAAAATGGAGTCAAGAACTGCGTAAGGAGGCAGTGTGTCATCATCGCGTTGATCTGGAGCTAGTTCAGCAGAAGGTGGTTTGGTGAGTGTCGATTCGTTCACAGGAGCCTCTTTACCGATGTTCTTTGCTCGGTTATTGAACACATGGGCAAGGCCGTATACCTCCATCTTGTAGACATCACCCAGTGGAGTATAACCTCCAGCCATATCCCCGTAAAGTGTACAATACCCTTGTGCAAGTTCTGATTTATTTCCTGTTGCAATCGCCATACGCTGCTGAGCGTTGGCATGGGACATCACAAGAATTGCACGCAATCTTGCTTGAATATTTTCACGGGCTACAGGTAATCCGTCGGTCAAGACCGTCTCAATTTGACTCTCGAGAAGATGATGAAGGTCGTCGATTGGAATGGAAGCAAATTCCATACCCAATGATTCTGCGGTGAATTTCGCATCTGATTTCGAATGCTCCGATGAGAATCGTGAAGGCATTGAGATTCCCAATACATTCTCTGGGCCAACTGCAGCACAAGCAACACATGCTGCAACTGCTGAATCAATTCCTCCGCTTAGACCGAGAACTATTCGATGAATTCCAGATTTCCTACAGTAATCCCGAAGTCCCAAGACAACTGCATCGGCGAGAGCCTCGAGTTTTGTTTCCTCATCTTGTTCAAAATCACTCTTGCTGGATAAATGAGTCAAACCACTGCTCTTTTCTTGTTCCATTGGAATCCATTGAGATTGAGTTGGATCCTTCAAATCAACAAGAAGAATTCCTTCGTTCCATGCGGGAGCAATGACCACATCTCCATTTGGCCATGCTGCCAAAGAACGGCCGTCAAACAATAGATCATCATTGCCACCTACTTGATTTGCAAGCAAAAACGGATGATTCAAGCATTTTGCTGCCGTTCGAGCAACTCGAAGCCTTGTTTGTATTTTCTCTGCATGATATGGTGACGCAGAAAGATTGACTGTTGCATCAAGTTGGACTCCTTGCCGACCCCATTCAGCGAGTTGTTCAATTGGGTCTGCATCGTATTCGGAAGGAGTTTCTCCTGAAACTTGCCATGCGTCTTCACATACTGTAACACCAAGTTCGAACGACCCATTGATGGTTCTTGCAATTCCTGGACGATCGTCTGCATCGAAGTATCGAGCTTCATCAAACACGTCATAAGTTGGAAGAAGTTGCTTGCGAGCGACAACTTTTGCAGGTGCTTGATTGCCAATAAGCAACACACCATTTCCTGGTTGCTCTCGTTGGTTTTCTGGAACGGTTGGCGTGCCGACCAATACGGGAATATCCACATTGATCTCTTTGGCCATATCTTGGGCAGTTTGTATGAAACTCGATTGCATCAGTAAATCTCTGGGAGGATAACCACAAATGGCAAGTTCTGTACTAACACAAACCGAAGCGCCATGGGAGTGCGCTAGACGAACCATCTCTTGTAAACGCTGAGCATTTCCTACAATATCACCTACTGTAGGATTGAATTGAAGCAGGGCAATGAGTCCCTTACTTTGATTGCCCATGGTTAAGCCAACCCGCCGTGATTCATAGCCCTGATGCCTTACTTGTATTGCAGAATTTCACCGTTGGCATCTTTGTACCACCAAGTTGAATCATTCGGATCTTGCCACCACCAAACGCCATCTGCACCTTGAGTCCAACCATCAGTAGAAGCAGTGGTTGTTGCTGTAGTTGTTGCTGGAGCGGTTTCAGGTTCGAGTAAATCTGAATCAGGATCTTCAAACTCTTCCTCTTCTTCTTCAAGATAGTCAGAGTATTCATCCCATTCAATTTCTAATTTAGAACCACGTCGAACAGTGGCATTTCTTGCCATCAAGAGCAATGCTCCGATAATTCCAATCGCAAGTAAGATTCCAATTGAACCAAGAACTGGATTCACTTCTCCAAAGACGGACTCTGTGAAACTCGGTTCCCGTTGTGGACGTACATCGATGGATGGACCATTTGCATTATTTCCATTTTCAAGAACGACTTCAATCCATTGAAGACCTATTTTCTCTGGCCCCCAATCAAGAAGAATTGTCCCTACAGAGCCTTCTGCAACCTCAACATTAGCGTTTCGAAGAACATCTTTTGTTCCATCTGCACGTACAACAGAAATTGTAGCTGACGTCGAACCATCAAGTGTGCCTGTATTCTTGACAAAAATTTGAACGGCAGTCGTCTCTCCTTCTTTTACATTCAAACGAGAATATTGAATGGCTGGATTGTCGAGTTCAAAGGTTGGCCTTCTCCATTCCATCAACCATGATGTCACAGAATTTCCTGAAGAATCCCCATTTGCACCGAGCACTTGGTTTCCAGCAAGGTCGCGACCTTCTATCAGAACGTTTACTGTCAACAGATCGATCAACATCTCATCGGTGATGACAGAAAGATCCATCTTACCAGTCCCTACAAGATTAAGCCCACTGATTTCAGTTCCCTGAAGTAAGAATGGAGCGTCTCCGCCTCGAATATAATCTCCTGTTACAGTATCTTCAACCCACCATACCAACCGTAAGGATTCGTAATCGATGCCACCTTCCTCTTCAAGAACAATGGTAACTTCATGTTCATCTGCGCTCAAAATCGCTCCGGGACGAGGTGTTTGAACTTCTTTTGGTTCAGGACCAATTCCGTCTACAATCATCCACTTCACAGACGATCCTTTCTCGGTTGAATCAATCCCCTGTGGTGGCAAACAACCCACAGACCAAGTGAGTGGAATCGTGCCAGAAGTCGAAGGACTTACGAGTGGAATGTTCCAAATGCCATCGTATGTTTGAACCGAATAAGTTTGTCCCGCAAACATTACATCGACACTGCAATTAAATTCTGGCATTGTGGTTGTTTTCTCAAAGACAAGACCGCCAGTGAGTTCAAACGGAGAATTTGGGGGAATACGTGCTCCGTCTTCAAGTGATGAACCCTGAGTTAAAACCAGAGATACTGTTTCTTGAGGAATCATCAATGCAGGAGAAAATCGCCAACGTAGTGCAGGGAATGTTTGCAGCACTTCTTGCCCTGCGCGATCCACAATTCGGACACTCGGCTCTCTAAACGTATCGCCCAAATCAGGTGTTGTCCATGCCAGTTCCAAATCGACTACAAGGCGAGTATCTTTCTCATAAGGTCCTGCTTCTAATCCATTAAGAGCAAGCATATCGCAAGAATGAATTATCAGATGAATGCTGTTCGAGGTACATGAATCTGTTACAAAGTCCCATGTGAACGAAAGCGGTGAAGTTAGAATATTTGATGCAAGTTGAATTTCAACTGTGGTCAAGTCAGAAGCTCCGTTTGGCTCGCTCATATCGACACGAAGCGTGTATGCTTGGCCAGGATGTATCCAAGATTGAACACCTCCACTCCAAGACATTGCATTCGATGTCAGCGTAGGCGGCCCATCAGGACCAAGTTGATACATGAACAGATGTTCACCATCGGCTGAAGTACCGCTATCCTGCAAGGGTTGTCCAGAAGCATCCGAACCAACGAGATATCCCGAAACTTTCTGACCCAGTGAACCCATTGAATCATCAAACAGAAGCGTATACAATCCTGTTGAAACAGTTAGATCGGTTGGTATAATCAATGACCTTGATTTGTATTCATCAGCACTTGGCCATCCGTTAAGGTCGTCATCATCTGCCCATTCACGCCAAAGCATGACGTGAACATCGGAAGGCAACAGAACTGGATCGAGAATTTGGAATTGAACTGTTTGGCTTGTGGAAGCTACTCGGTGGTCATACCAGTCAACACTTGAGAAAATGACCGATGGCGAGGTTGGATCGATTTTGAACGAACGGATTAGTTCTGATTCATTGACTATACCGCCTCCTTCCAATGGAATAACTCGAACGGTCCAGTCAAGGTCGCCAAAGGTAAACGGTGCTGCATCTGAAACATTCCACATGTCGCCATCAAGTGAGGTTGTGTTCGCAATCATTGTGGATCCTTGCCAAAGTTGAACCTCAGCATCTCCATCAGCAAATGAATCGATACCTTCAACTCCTTCATAGCCAACGTCGATTGAAAAGTTTAGACCAGTCCCAGCAGCTAAGTATTCCGTTGAGGATGAAACTGGGCCGTTATCATCTGTGATGAGAACAGATTTGATGACCAGATCGTTTTCAAGTGCCTGAAGTCCTGCTCCACCCCAGAAACTTTGGCTGGGTCTTGAAACGACATCATTATCCAGAACAACTCGCATTGAAACAGAGAGATGTTGTTCGTCGTCCCAACCTTGTTCAATTCTGAATTGAACTGTCATCTCACTCATGGTTGCGGAAATACTGTTGACGCTGATTGGCTGCGTTGGATGTAGTTCAACCAGATGACTGTCCCCTTGGCCAAGAGGCGTCCCTCCACCTACAGGGAGGAGCCAGGTTGCATGATTCAAGTCTCCTTGAACATCGAAGCGAACAACGGTTGCTGAAAAATCCTCATCGATGTTGAATATTGTACTAAAGGACATCCAACGTTGTGATGGCGTCATTGGCCATGTTGCATTAACGATTGACGCTGTTCCAGTTTCAACTTCTTCACTAAATCCTAAATCGGTCACTTCAACGATGATGTTCCCTTGAGATAATCCTGTAAATGGGAATGTTATGGTTGGATTTGCGCTTACCGTTCTTGTCGCTGCATTGGCAGCCAACACCAAAGGAGATTGTTCATCAGCACTTATCGAAACCGAGGTATTGAATGGAACTGCAAGATTAGAAAATGTTGCAACACCGTTTCCGTATGCTTCGATGTCTACGAGTGCAAAACCTTCGCCCATGTGATATAGCACTCCGGATTGGCTTGCCAAGGTGGTTTGCATTAAGTCAAGTTCAGTAGAATTAAGTTGTAGATGGTATGCTGTCACTCCATCGATCACCTTTGAAACGATTGTCGTACCTCCAATTCGAAGAGAGATTCCAGTCATATTTCCGTTATCAGATGAGACTCCAAGGCCAAAACCACTCAATTCTGAAGTTGGAATCCAAGCTGAAGTCGAAGCAATCCCTGAAAATCCGAACCCAGATGTAGTGGAATGTTCACCTGTGTCAAATTTATCTTGGAATCCCCAAGACCCAATCCGAGTGTTTTCTCCGCCCCATTCATTGATCCCATCATTGTTGATATCAAGCGAGGGAGCATTCGTCTTTCCACCCGTCTGAAGCGTAACTTGCACCTTGTCAAGTAAACTTGGCGTGGTTGAGTTGTGAATAAATTGGAGTTGGAAAGAATGCTCATTTGCACTCAGTGAACCAGAGTATGGCAGATTTATCGGAGTCCAACTTTCTGATGCGTGATGACGTACATATGCATCGTATTCGTTCATGACTGCTGAGACCAAATAACCAGCCATTGGTGCATTGTTCGAAAACCAAGGCGAGGTGATAGTGCTGTTGTTTAAGGAAGTCAATCCTCCCGCTAAAATCGATGCATTTTCAACATTCCATCCACGATCGGAAGGGTCTGTTGTGAAATCTTCAGTCATCAGCCCTCCACCTGAGATCGATTCAACAATTGGCATTGCATTGGTGCTTGAACCGTGCAGTTCTAGACGCAACCTTAGTTCTCCATATTCTTCCCAATCAACCGCATCAAGATGGATTCGAGTTCCATTCATCGATTCAAAACCAGATATATTTTCACCTGTAACCTCGTCAATAAGTGTCCAAGTCAGATAGGAGTTTTCAGGGAAATCCGCGTTGATATACATCGGCGCATATGGGCCTTCTGCAAGTGAAAACGATGAGGATGTATTGTATCCAAACGAAGGGCTAATCCAAGAAGTGATAGGTGGAATAACGACTTTGACATCGTCTATGAACCAAAAGTCACAGCATGTAGTACCGCCGCCACTTCCTGATGTTTGCTGGATTCTAAATTGTGAATTCGCATGGAGAGCTGCTACGGGAAGAACAGATGAAAATTGGAAATTCGATTTAGGAGTTCCGCTAAATCCTGCTGCTTGAAAGGTATGGAAAGTAATCCATTGAGAATTCGCATTTTTGTATTTGAATTGAAGGTTCTCTCCGCTATCTGGAGTTTCCCCGCAACCACTTCGACCTTCATGCACCCAAGCGTTGAATGGAATATTTACACGATTTGAAAGGTCTATTACTGGTGAAGTCGCATGTGTTGAACCACCATGAGTGCGAATTGACCCTCCGCTCGAACCGTTGTATCCACACGCTGGTGTTGTGATTCGACTGCTTAAGGAATTCGAAAAAGTCCAACCTTGAGCCCCATTGTTGAAGTCATACCCTGGCGAGGAACCAGACCCCGTTAACAATCCTGATTGAGAATACGTGTTGCTATGATTTGCATCTGGATGGTCCCATGCGGATGCACCTTGCCACAAGAGGGTCTGGGAATTCTGAAGCGGCGAGGATTGCATCGTCATCTCAAGGTTTGTGATCGAACCCGTTGAAGAGGGCAGAGTTAACTCAAATGGATTTTGGCTGGATTGACCCGGACGGATATCAACCGAAACAGGTGTATTCTCACCAACAAATGAAGGCGCTGCGCCTTCTTCGAGTGCATCAAAGGATGCAGTTGGAGCAAGTGAAGTGAACGGTGCAAACACGAACAAGAACAGAACGAAGAAAGCAATGCTTCGACCTCCCAAAGACTCGGCCATGATTCTCCCTAAGTTTGAAAGGTCTTGAATGTGTCACTCCCCAATCTTCCTCAAAAATGAGGGAGAGGTTGAAATCAACAGTGTGATTCGCAGGGTCATGGTTCGACCGTCAGCAGCAGGTGACCTCGATGCAGTAGCGCTTGAAACCGCTTTACTGAACACATGGAAGAGTGAAAACGCCTTCCAATCCTCAATCGGCTCGAGTAAGAATGGCGCTCCTTTCATTTTCTTGGAAGGTCCGCCGACTGCGAATGGCAAACCAGGAATACATCACGTCGTTGCGAGAGCCTACAAAGACCTCGTATGCCGTTGGAAGACTATGGAAGGCTTCCTCGTACAACGCAAAGGTGGTTGGGATACGCATGGTTTACCTGTTGAAATTGAAGTTCAGAAGCGACTTGATCTCATGAGCAATGAAGCAATTGAGGAATTCGGTATGCAGGCATTCAACGACGCTTGTCGAGAAAGCGTTTGGACCTACGAAACGGCTTGGAGAGAAATGACCGAACGAATGGCATATTGGGTAGATTTAGACAATCCATATGTCACGTTGGACAACAATTATGTCGAATCATGTTGGTGGGCCCTCAAACAAATGTTCGATAAAAATCTCTTGTACAGAGGCCACAAGGTACTCCCATATTGCCCTCAAACAGGGACATCTTACTCAAGTCACGAAGTTGCTCTTGGCTACAAAGAAGTTGAGGAACCATCCGTTTACATCAAATTCAAACTTACGGATGATGATGCATCCATCCTTGCATGGACGACAACACCATGGACGCTTCCAGGAAACGTTGGCCTAGCTGTTGGACCAGAAGTAACCTATGCTCGTTGTAGAGTTCGCGAAGAACCAGAAGGCTGGCAAGGAAGAGGCGGTGCAATCGTTGGAGAAGAACTGATTCTTGCCAAGGACCTCATGGGCGAGGTGTTGCGACACCACGTCGATATTATCGAAGAAATACCAGGCTCTGCCCTTGTTGGCAGATCCTATGAACCGCTCTTCCCTGGTGCTGTGCCACGAGGAGATTCGGATACTGCGTGGACCGTACTTTCAGCGGACTGGGTGACCACAACCGACGGAACGGGTGTTGTCCACACCGCTGTGATGTATGGTGAAGATGATTACAATCTTGGTATGGAAGTTGGACTTCCTGCCTATCACACCGTTGGAATGGACGGTCATTTCGTACCTGGCATTCATCCACAACTCGATGGAAAATATGTCAAAGACTGCGATGATTCTGTTATGGAAATTCTCGTTGGACAAAACCAACACGTTTCGTCAGGCCTCTTGTACAGAGAGAAAAGTTACCTGCACGACTATCCTCACTGTTGGAGAACAGATCACCCTCTCCTCTACTACGCCATGGATTCTTGGTTTGTTCGTATGACAGCAGTCAAAGAGCGACTTCTCGAGTTCAATGATGGTGTCGAGTGGGCTCCTGATTGGGTCGGTGAAGGCCGATTTGGAGAATGGCTACGTAACGTCAAGGATTGGGCTATCTCGAGAGAACGATATTGGGGCACTCCCCTACCTGTTTGGAGAGATGAAGATGGAAATATGAAGTGCGTTGGCTCAATTGCTGAACTTCAAACTGAAGTCGCAAAAGCCCAAGCGGCAGGAATTGAGAATCCTGATTGCCCAGATGATGTTGATTTGCACCGACCTGTCGTTGACGCATTCACATTGGTTTCTGATAACGGCAAGCCGATGAAAAGAGAGCCTTTTGTCATGGATTGTTGGTTTGATTCAGGTTGTGCACCGTTCGCTCAATGGCATCATCCATTCAATGAAGAAAATACATTTGATTCCTCCTTCCCTGTCGATTACATCTGTGAAGGCGTCGATCAAACACGAGGATGGTTTTACACACTCCTAGCGGTTTCAACAACTGTGTTTGATTCACCTGCCTACAAACGGTGTTTGTCCCTTGGTTTGATTCTTGATGCTGAAGGTAAAAAAATGTCCAAATCACGAGGAAATATTGTTGATCCTTGGGATCATTTCAATCGAGAAGGTGCTGATGCAACTCGGTGGTACATGGTCACAGCAGGTGCTCCATGGAATCCTTTGAAGTTCGATTCAAATGGTGTCCGAGAAACATATGCAAAGATGTTCCTGACTCTATGGAATGTCTATCGCTTCCATGCAGACTATGCTGCTTTGGATGGGTTTGACCCAGAGGCACAACCGCTTCCCGTTGAAGAACGTTCAAGGCTTGATCGCTGGATTCTATCAAAACTCCACACCACTGCACGAGCGTATCATGAAGGATTCAAAAGTTGGAATTTCCATAAAGCATGCCGTGATCTTGAGGATTTCATTGTCAACGATTTATCCAATTGGTATGTCCGTCGTAGCCGACGACGCCTGTGGGATGAAGCAGAATCAAACGACAAATTGGCATGTCAACATACATTGCATGAAGTTCTTGTAACGCTTAGTCAACTCATTGCCCCTGTCAGTCCATTCATGGTCGATACAATTCATCGCAATCTCACGGGTACATCTGTACATCTTGCAGATTGGCCTGTTGGAATTCCTGGTTCACTTGAAGGAGCAACTGCTGATTCTTGGGATGAATCCTTGTGTGAAGCAACGACGAGCCTCCCGCCACAAGATTCTCAACTTGAGGCTGAAATGGAACTCGTTCGCGAACTTGCGGAGACTGGCCGACGTATCAGAATTGATGCACAAAGAAGACAACGGCTTCCATGCGCTGAAGGTTTCATCGTTGCTGGACCTAATCTAGAACCTTATCATGACCTTCTTTCTGAGGAATTGAATGTCGAAACGATATCGCTTGAAACAGATCTAGACAGGTTCCAACAAATTGCGCTTGCAGTGAATTTTAGAGCCTTAGCCCCGAAAGCAAAAGGTGATGTTAACGCAATTGCTAATGAATTAAAGGGCCATGAAAATCCTGAAGCACTCCTCAATGAAATTAAAGCTGGAACTTGTGTGATTATGGGCGTAACAATCGAAGAATCTGATGTCGAAGTTCGCCGGACAGAACGTGACGGATTTGCCGCTGCGACAGTGACCCTAGGGGAAGGCGAATCAGCCCAACATGTCAGCCTCGTGTTGGATATGCAAGATACTCCTGAACTTCTTTCCAAAGGACTCGCTAGGGACATTACTCGACGAATTCAATCGAAACGTAAGGATCTAAATCTTGAGATTGAAGCAACCATCGACGTAGACGTATGGATGGTCAATGCTCCAGAGTTGTTTGCAGATGATCAGGAATGGATAGCAAAGGAAACTCGCGCTTCAGGCATTGCATTCCACGGAGATAACGCCCCTGAAGGCACTGAGCATTTCGATGTCGATGGCGCCCATATTTCCTACAGAGTTCAATCCAATTGAGGCTGTGTAATGCGTATTGTATCGCTCGTTCCAAGTTTAACAAAAACCTTAGCAGATTTAGGTTTGCCCAAGGAACACCTTGTTGGAAGAACACCATGGTGTATTTATCCCGAAAATTATGTTTCGGACATACCTGTCATCGGTGGAACCAAAACCCCGAATATTGGGAAAATAATGGCACTCAGCCCAGATCTTGTGATTATGGATAAGGAAGAAAATCCACTTGAAGTGTTTAATCAGCTCACCAGTAAGGGCATTGATTGCTTTGTTGCTGAAGTTAAATCACCAATAGATGTTCCAGATATGATTCGTTCTCTTGGGAAAAGAATCAATTGCGAAAAGACCAGTGAGGAGGTCGCTGCATCGATTGAACGGGAATTAGATCAGTCGATTTCAAACACAGGGCCAAAGGTCGCTGCGATGATCTGGCACGAACCACTCATGTGTGTTTCACCAACACGCTACTCTGGTGCGATTCTGGAATTATGTTGATTCATCGTTCCCGATTTCGAACCAAATGGAAATGGATACCCCGTCGTGACAACAAATCACCTCATCGAACATAACATCGAAGGGTTGCTTCTCTCAAGTGAACCTCACAACTTTGCACTCGAAGAAGGTGAAGCGATTTCGGAAAGAGTTGTCTCCGAAGGTGGCCAAAAGATTTGGAACGTTTGCATCGATGGAGAAGCCCTTACATGGTTCGGAACGCATACCTTGCAGGGATTGAAAGAGTTCAAGGCTCTTTGCGAGGATTTGAAAATGAAGGCCTCTTAGCCTACATCATGCGAAGGCAACTTCTGGCTATGTTCGTTCTATGCAGTATGCTTCTAGCTGGGTGCTTCGGCTCAGGAGAATCTGTTGTCGAAGATGTGGAACAATCTTCAATCTGGGAAGAGTACACATTAATTGACGAACAAGGTCATGAGACACCGAAGGAGTTCATGACTGTTGACTTACGAACCAACCAATCCATGAATATGTCATGGGCTGTTTTTGATGCAACAAAAGGAGGAAATTGCTGTGAGCATTATCTCGCAACATCTGTGGATGGCTCGATTTTCAATATAGGGGGCGAATACCCGGTATGGTCTGTTGATAGAGGGCATGAATGGGACACATGGATGCCAGGTGTCACTCCTGACCTCCAATGCCGAACATTTGTACCTACAAATCCAGGTCAAGAAGGGCTTGGTGAAGGTTCTATTGTGCAAGCGACAAATGGTGACATCATCTCTATGTCTTGGTTCCCATATTTGGGAGGAGATTTGAAACTTGACAAATTCTATGCCATATTGTATGACCAATCTGAAATGGAATGGAGATGGTGTTACAACCGAATCACTGAACCATTCTATGATCGTAGTTGGCAAGTCGAGGTCGTCGGACCAATTTCATCATCATTTGGAAATGGGGAATGGGCATCTCTTGTCGTCTCTAACTTCTGGCATCAAACCCAAAATGCTGGCGGGCAAATCTCTGTTGATGGATTAAACTATTATCCAATACAATTTCCTGGACGTGGCTCATCTCAGCCCTCCATCGATATCAATCTAGATTTCACCAACGATTCACTTGATCCATACTGGGACGTGAATAAACCCCACAAAGAAATGAGGGCATTTGCAATCCCTAGTGGAGGTTTGTTGTTCCCTCAGTATTTTGATAACGGAAACGCTGCTTTTCTTGATACAACACTTTCATGGAATGAACTCGCAGTTCAATTCCCCAGTGAATACTGCCATCTAGATACGACTGGTTCAATCCACTGTGTAGCAAATTCAGGGAACGCACTCACGCATTATCTCTCACGCGATGGAGCCATGACGTGGACAAACTACACCTATGACCTGTCATCCGTTGCCTCAGGAATAGAAGAATGGGAATTCCAAGGAAATGGAAAACACGATTTGTTTATTCTAAATGTTCGATATCAATCAGCAGAAGGACCTGATGTTGATGTCGTTTACCACACACGTGGCTATAGCCAAGACCTTTCTCCAGATACGTTGACATTCATTGGCCAAGGCGATCTTGATTCAACATCGGGAGCAGGAAATGATATTCGTTTCGACTTTGCAAGTCTAGCGATTCTTCCGGATGGAGGTGTCGTTGTTGCATACCATGATTCAACCGATGTGGACCCGTTATTTGCGGTTGAACTTAACCTCCCAGAACAATAAATTGAGCCTCTTCTGAGCGTTATCCTCAAAAGCCCTTGACAACCGATGTTGTAGCATGGTGCTTGCAACACTACCTGGTATCGGCGATAGACTGATGAAACGACTGGATGACCATTTTGGTGGTCGAGATGAAGTCATGCAGACCTTACAATCGGGTGATATCTCACGAATTGCAGAGGTTGAAGGAATCTCTGTAAAGCGAGCATTACAACTCGCAAGACAGGTTCATGGCCATGATGGAGCTTTCCTTGCCACCAAGGAATCCCAACGCTTGCATTCACAATTAATAGAATCCCTTCAATCATTTGCTTCTTCTTCCGCTACATCCTCAAGAATGCAGATGCTGATGCCTATGCATGAGATCGAACAGCGTCGAACACGTTGTTTGGAGATGATGGATTTTGCTAAAACTGATTTCCAAGCTTACGAACAATTACAGAACGTGTTCAAGCAATTAGGTCATCCAAGAAAACCTAGTCAACGATATGAGAGAGTCATTGTTTCAAGGAATGAGCAACCAGAATGGTCTTCCTTTGTTCGGGTATTGCAACCAAGTCCAAATGAAAAATGGAATGATTACACTGTTTTCAAGACCGTTACATGGATTGGCAATGATGGTCCTGATGAAATACCTCCTGGGTGGTTGGTTCTTCCTGAAAATGCAGAGAAAGAAATTATGGTTCCTGAATACACCATTGATTGGTTCAAGAACAATAAAAAGACCATCTCTTGTCTTATTGAAATTCTTCAATGGAAGCATGAGTGGAAAGGTGCTCTTCATCCTGTTCTAGAACAAATTTTCACATCAACCGAAGGTTTGGATGAACTTTCTGCTTTAGTTTCAATGCTGGGAGATGCGGGTGATATCGAAAGCATGGAACATGTTCGTGATGGTCTTTGGAAAACCTCCAAAGAACTGGAAGAGACTCTCAATAAGCGTATTGCAGAAGGTATGGAAACTGCGTCTCTCGATCTATCGGGTTCAGACATGCTCGCCGCATTGGCTGATGCTGCAACATTCCAAAGAAAACTAGCACAAGCAACTGAAAACGTCATCGATGAAGCCTTGCAGGAAGGAAGAAAAGAAATGGCAGACTATCTAGAGGTCACTGGGATCAACTGCCCTCATGACTTGTATTCATCGTCTTGGCCTGTTAAGATAAAGCGTCCTACTCTTGACCAAATTGATGCTGAACTTGAACGACGAATCGGTGATTCACGCAGTGAACATCTGGTGCGCTCTTCTCGGAAACTTGCTGCACTCAAACCAAAGTGCGAAGTTGCTCTACGCACGCTCATTGAACACGACATGTGGTACAGCATCTCACGATGGGCATTGCACCATCAAGCAGAATTACCAAAACTTGTAAGTCATGGTATTTGGTTTGAAGAAGGACGGCATCTCTTCATCGAAGGTATCGCTCAACCCGTCTCATATGGCCTTGGCGATGTTGCCCCGAATGGAGATCGTCAACCGATTGCGTTACTTACTGGAGCGAATAGTGGTGGGAAGACCACACTTCTGGAACTAGTTGCACACATCACACTCCTTGCGCATATGGGATTACCTGTTCCAGCTAAAAATGCGTTTGTTGGACGGATTGAATCTCTCCATGTTCTTGCAAAATCAGGAGGAACTCAAAGTGCTGGAGCGTTAGAAACAACCTTGGTAGAACTTGCACAAGTTGTATGTAATGATACGCCTAAACTCATCCTTGCAGATGAGTTGGAAGCGATTACAGAACCTGGCGCTGGTGCTCGGATTATCGCTGGCATGCTGCGTGCTGCCCAGCAACAAACCAAGACAACAATGGTTCTTGTCACCCACTTAGCCCCGGCTATTCTTGAAGCATATGGAGGCGAGGGCCTTCGAGTAGACGGAATTGAGGCTAATGGATTGGATGAGCATCTCGAGCTCATTGTTGACCGAACTCCAAAGAGGAACTGTCTTGCCCGCTCTACGCCAGAACTTATTGTGCGTCGATTAGTTGAACGCTCAAATGGCTCAGCCAAAGAGGTCTTTACGGACATCTTGTCATTATTCTAATCAACACTGACGAGACGTTTCTCCACCGTATTCAATCATTGGGGCTTGGAAAAGGTCATCACAGGTTCGATCAATAATTGGAAGGGTCAAAGTGCTCTGAGTCCAGTCGATTGTTACTCCTCCTGATGCCATTGGTGAAGGGACGTAATCTTCACCGGTTTGAGAAACAGTCAGGAGAATTCCATCTCCTGGCTGCAATATAACATCCATCGGTAGGAATTCCATAAGCGCGTTAACTGAAACGAATGGAGTGAGGACTTCTTGGCCATCTCTGCCACCAGCATGGAATCTCAAATCCATTACCGCATGACCAAGGTGCATGCCTGTGCCATCGGTCATCTCAATGAAAAGATGTCCACCCGTCAATCCAGGTGTTGCATCGATGTGGAATGTAGGCATTCCAACAATTCGAGTTTCCTCTTCAAATGGTCCGTAACTTAAGGTAACCGTACTCGTGGCTGAGACTGTTGAACCAGATGGCATTAGGTCGCTTCCAATCAATTGGAGATGATTAACATCCATTGGAGGATATGTTTCTTCGAATCGCCATCCACCTTGGTTGTCTTGCATTTCGACACCGAGTGTTGGTGCGCGGCCTTCTCCTCTCAAATACCAATCAAACCAATACAGCATTTCATCAGCCCAATCCCAACGTAAGGTATACGGGTATGCTTCTTCGCCGCGACCAGGACTGAGACTGCTATGTCCTTCTACCCTGTCTGGATAATCATGAGCCCATTGTCCTGCTAAGGTTTTGACCTCGATTCCAGCGTCTTCGACAATTTGATGAGCAGGGAATGTCATGTGTGGATCAACATTCCAATCCTGCATTCCCTGAATGATGTAAACCGAACCATTGTAATTTTGAACCACTCGGTCAAGGAATGAGCGTTCTGTCCAGTAACTGTTTCCGGCATAACTTACCATTCCACCGCTGAGGTATGCTGCAGGGCCGTTTGCGTACCCTTGGATATATCCTTCACAGAGAGTATGACTGTCCTCTGTATCTCCATCAATTCCGAAGGAACCGTACACTCCATTGTGCATGATCATACCACGTGCTTCCATGCTTCCATTTCTCCACATGAGTTCATGAACACCGATAAGTCCAGACATTGGAACGATTGTTGCAAGATGAGGATTTCCAAATGTAGCTGCTTGCCAAGGGGTTGAACCATCGTATGATTTACCAATAATTCCAACCTTTCCATTCGACCAAGATTGGGTTCCAAGCCAAGTAACAGCGGCATCAATTCCACGTTGCTCATCCGTACCCATGAGATCCATACAGTGGTTTGATTCACCCGTTCCAAAAACAGAAACTTGAGCAACCCCATAGCCATGAGGAACATAATTCTCGATGAGCATTCTGCCAAGACGATCGGCTGGTGTGAGAGCATCCACGTCCCCGTCGTCATAGTACGGGCCAATTTCGGCAATTACTGGGACAAGACACTCGGTTGAAAGATTCTCAACAGAACTGTAATCACAACCTTCGATGACAGGCAACCACAATCCAAGATGGACCTCAGCACCTCCTGCTGCACCTGCTCCACCATCTGCAAGGGTAATACTTGGGACAGGAACGTAAACAGATTGAACGGTTCCAATTTGATAGGTTCCGTTCACGCTTACTCGAGAAAATACATCGGAATCATCGTATGTAAGGCCACTTCTGTCCCACGGCTCGGGATAAGAGTCTCCAACTACAAGATTTGAGGAGTTCTCTAAATCTTCACCAAAGCATCCGGTTAGAAGGCTCGGCAAGAGAAGGACCGCAAGGAGAAAGCCGCTTCGCATGGTTATCGGTTAAGGGACAAACATATGACGCTTTGCGCATCATGATGACTCGTTGGCTTCCTGAGCTTCAAGTTCAGCTCGCACTTCGTCCATGTCGAGAGATTGTAGTTTTCCTATGAGGTCTCGAAGTGCATCCTCGGGAAGAGCACCAGGTTGCATGAACACTCCTATGCCATCTTTGAACGCTACTGTCGTAGGAATGGATCGAATACCGAAAGAACCCGCAAGTGCT
Organism: Candidatus Poseidoniaceae archaeon; assembly: GCA_049623485.1. GTDB lineage: Archaea > Thermoplasmatota > Poseidoniia > Poseidoniales > Poseidoniaceae > MGIIa-L2. The sequence goes on along the minus strand of JBMZTB010000001.1, from coordinate 14,676 downwards.
TGCTCAGCCTCGGTATCTACCTTTGCAAATACAACATCTGGAAATTCTTCTGATACGCCTTCGAATACTGGAGCATAGGCTCTGCAAGGACCACACCACTCTGCCCAAAAATCAATAATTACGAGTTTGTTTTCTCCAATGATTTCATTGAAAGAAGATTCATGCATCGTTACTGTCGCCATACCCCTCCCTGTAGTTTGGAGTATATTTGCTCATGCATTATACCACGATGGAGCATCGGCGGATTCATGTGCTGGAACGCACCCCCAAGAATATGAGCCGAACACTCGTACTCAGTGCTGTTTTAATTTTCCTCTTCACTTCGGCTTCACCGACTTCAATGTTGCTCGACAGCCCAACTGTGGAATCTGCAGGAGAGAGCAACTCTGTGATCATCTCTGAAATCCTTGTTTCTCCTAATGGTATGAAAAATAACGAAACGTGTACCAACTGTTACAACGCTACGGATTGGAATGCAGACGGAGAATATGGGAAATTTTCTGATCAATTTATCGAACTTCATAATCCAACTTCCCAAGCCATCAACGTCTCAGACTGGGTTCTTGACGACAAGCCAGACGGTGGCAGTGCCCCTTGTCAAATAGCAAGGAATACAGTGATTCCTGCAAATGGATACATCTCTATTTTTATCAATGCATCTCGAATTGAACTCGACTATTTTGATGGAGACAGCGTATCACTCACGGATACAAGTGGAACTCTTATCGATGAACTCTCTTATCCAGCAGAAGATTCGTGGTATGGAAATTCCTACATTCCACTTGAAAATGGTACGATTTGGAAAGTTCGTCCTCCGACACCAGGATATGCTGAAGGTGAATCGTTCTCATCTGCGCAAAACATGGTCGGCTGCTTCGGAATCAGCGATGGTGGTAGAGTCGATGCGATGGTCCTCCAAGGCCGTGTTGTAACAATGAATGCTGAATCTGATGTCATCAACGAAGGGAATGTCCTCATCCGAAATGGAATGATACAGGCGGTTTGGGGCGACACAATACCCTCCAATGTTGACCTTACTGATGTTCCCGTTGTAGACACGAACGGAACCATTTATCCAGGCCTCATCGATTCCCACAATCATATGCATTACAACCATATCCCGCTTTGGGATTTTGACGTACATACGTCAACAAAATCAGACGAAGGCGGGTATTCAAACAGAAATCAATGGAAGAACAATCCAAACTACAAGCGAGATATTTCATGGATGAAGACCTTTGTCCAAGGTGGCAGTATGTGGAACATGGCTGATGAGCAAATGAAGTATGCAGAGGTTATGGCAGTAGCGGGCGGCGTCACAGCCGTTCAGGGTTCTCCAAGTTCCAACACTGATGCTTGGGACAGCATGCTCTCAAGAAACATCGAATTGTACAACTTTGGCGGCGATGATATTCACACCAAAGTAACAACTCTTGAAGGAGATTATGTCGGAAGTCACATCAAAAATGGAAACAATTCAGGAGATCTCAATGCATGGTATCTCCACCTTTCCGAAGGTGTTGACGAAGTCAGCCGGGCTGAATTTGATGTGCTGGTAGAAAACAACCTTCTCGTTGGAGAATTGGTTGTCGTTCATGGTACTGCTTTGACTGCCACCGAATTTGCAATGATGGGGCAGGTCGGAGCAGACTTGGCATGGTCCCCGTTGTCAAACCTCCTTTTGTATGGAAATACAACGGATGTTGTTGCGGCTGATCAGGCGGGAGTTCGAATTTCTCTTGCTCCTGACTGGGGCCCAAGCGGTTCAAAGAACGTTCTTCATGAACTCAAGGTTGCAGATGTATGGAATAAGCAAGCGCTCAACGGATACTTCTCTGATTACGAGCTTGCAGCAATGACAACAAAGAATCCAGCATTGGCAAATAATTGGGACCAGTTTGTTGGAAGAGTAAACGCAGGCTTGTATGCAGATCTGGTTGTTATCGATAACTTCCATGAAGATCCTTACCGAAATCTCATCGAAGCCATTGATGCAGATGTCCGCTTAACATTGGTCAATGGCCAACCAGTTTGGGGAGATATCGATATCATGACTGAATTAAAGGGCAATGATTGGGAAACAGTTACAGGACCCGGTTTCGACAAGGCAGTCGATGTAACGGACCGATCCATTCCAGAAGGTACACAATCATGGAGTACAATCCTGAGCAACATGGAAATGGCAATGGCACTAAACCCTGCAGATATTGACTCAACATGGTCAGCAAATACAGACAGTTACAGTTCCATGCAAGGAAATGTTCTGAATAATATTTTCACAACTGGGGACACCCGTCACTTCAACATCATCGAGACTTCAAACCATGCAAATACCCACGTCAATTTGGATGTTCTATACGATTATTATGAAGTCCCGATGGAGAATGGTCAACGCACAGGAGTGAATGTTGTCTTCAACCCGCAAGACGGAACAGGAGGCTCAACAACACCAGTCGACCCTGTTGATCCAGTTGATCCAGTTGACCCAGTCGATCCAAACAACAACGGAGAGACCAATGAAACAGGAGATTCTGGCCGAGATGATTGTCCTCCTAATTGCATTCTTGGAGACGATATTTCAGACACAAAGGCAGAAGAGGATTCGCTGATAGGCCCTGGAACTCTTCTCCTGATTATTGTCGTCATACTGCTTGTTGCTATTGGGCTCTTGACTCGAGAGAGTGAAGAAGAGAAGGTCTTCAGTGAAGATCAAACAGTGCTCATCGAAAAAGAATGGGAAAGTGAATCTTACAACTTTGTGCCTGAGATGCCTCCATTAGCTCCACCACCAAGTGCTAATCTGGAAGAAGAGTGATCAAGAAAAGTCCCACGTTGGACCTTCTGGCGTGTCTTTTACAACCACTCCTAATTCGGCTAATTCGTCCCGAATCGCATCAGCACGTGGCCAATCTTTGTTGCTTCTTGCCTCAGTTCTTTGTGTCAAAAGTTGTTCAACTTTCGGAGCGATTTCAGCCCTTCTCGGGTCTTCTTCTGGTTCTGCAAGTACAACCTCAGGTGCTGGCAGGATTCCTAGAATTTGTCCTGCTGTTTCTTCCAACCAAACTTTCGCATAGTTTGCGACTGCTCTCGAATCTCCTTCATCAAGTTCCATTGAGAGAATACGTTGGAGTTCTTTTGTTGCCGCAAGGACTTTTGCTACAGCTTCGCGGCTGTTAAAATCATCATCCATTGCTAAGGCAAATCCTTCTCCCATCTTTTCAAGTAGGCCAAGAGACTTTGAGAGGGGATTCATACTAGTGATATCGGCTGGAGGTAAAGCATGACTTTGCCCTTCAGTGCATCCTTGAAGGGCAGATGCATAAGCACCAAGAATACGGTTATAATTACGCTGAGCATCTTTCAAGAGTTGTTCATTCATGTCGATGGGAGAGCGATAGTGGGCATTGACCAAAGCGAATCTCAACACCATTGGATCAATCTTCTTTCGAATCTCTTGAATTGTCCAAAAGTTGCCAAGTGATTTACTCATCTTCTCTCCATCAATATTGACAAAACCATTGTGAAGCCAATATCCCGCTAAAGGCGAATGACCCGTGTGGCATTCGCTTTGGAAAATTTCAGCTTCATGATGAGGGAATCTCAAATCATGTCCTCCCCCGTGGATGTCAAAGGAGACACCAAAATGGTCGAGGCTCATTGCACTGCATTCAATATGCCATCCTGGACGACCCTCACCCCATGGTGAAGGCCATGTCGGTTCACCTGGTTTAGCTTGTTTCCACAATGCGAAATCTTTGTGATCACGCTTGCTATCTCCAGTTCCTTGGACTCTCCCGCCAGCACCTTGGCGAACTGCATCGATTGATTGTCCTGTGAGTAAACCATACTTCTCTGGAGCAGATTCAACATGGAAATAAACGCCGTCATTTGCAGCATATGCATGGCCTTTCTGAATCAAGTCCTCGATGATATGAATCATTGAGTCGACATATTCAGTACATCTTGGATAATGGTCTGCTCGAAGGATGTTAAGAGAATCCATATCTTCGTAATAGGTTTCTATGTTCCTATCAACCAATGCTTTCCAGTCTTCTCCAGATTCAATAGACCGCTTGATGATTTTGTCATCGATATCCGTGAAATTCTGAACGTAATCAACATCATAACCTGATGCTTCAAGCCAACGGTGGATCAAATCAAACGCAATGTAACATCGTGCATGACCTAAATGACAGCGGTCGTAAACCGTTACTCCGCAAACATACATTCCTACCTTTCCAGGAGATTGTGTCGTGAAATCGACTTTATCTTTACGGCGGGTATCGTGAAGGCGGAGTGGCATCTGAACAAGTAGACGGTGTAATCTCTCTCACTTGAAGGTTCATACGCAACATCAGTTAGGCACACATGAGGCTCATGTTTAATTTCACTTCAGATGATGGAATTAAAATCTTCAACCGACGTCTTAAGGATACTCGACTAATTCAAATCTCTTGGATACTCCCAACCGTATCTGTTTTATTTGCAACGCTGATTCATTATTTTTCAGGAAATTATCGAGACATCCCCTTTTTCATATCAGAAACCGATCATCCAGGGATGGAAGATCATGTCTTCTCAATAGGTCTTTTCTTATCCGCAATGATTCAGATTGTAGTGTCATTCCGACTGTACATTTTGTTCAAACCTATTGCTTCACCTAAGTTGCATCTTGTCGCTTTATTGTGTGGATTAGCGACCTCAACACACCTTGCAGTCCTAGCATTTGTCACAATGGAACAAAATCTCGAAATTCATATTTACACAGCTATTGTGGTCTTCCATGGAGGTTTTGCATGGGCGTTTGCAACGCATTTCTCATTACCAAAATCACCATCAAAGGGGCGAAAAGTTCGTATCTATTCGTTACTGATCGCTTTTACATCCCTGCTGGTGATGTCATTATCACTTCGTGATGGAGTCAAATCTGGGGAAGAGGAATTAGGCGTTCATTCTTCAGAGATTGGATTGGACTATCTACAACCGTGGGTAAATTATGCTGCTCCAGCAGAATACCTGCTTTTCTTCGGTCTTATCGGATGTTTAGCTTCATTCCAATGGGACATCAAAGAACACACCGGCAAGGGCCAAGATACGTCGATCGAGCGTTGAAAGAGCAACTGTATGAGGGTCAATCCCTTGTTCGCATGAATCCTTCCAAACATGAATCATCATTACTCGATGCGATAGAACGTGCCGAATAGAACCTAGATAGTCAAGCCCTTTCGTATCGAGTTCATCTGCAATTTGAGGACCCCAAAGACCTGCAAATAGTCCCGAATTGGGCCGTTGTATCAATTCTGGTCGACCTTGAGAATCAATCTTGAGAATACATTGAAGTTCAACATTTTTCTTCTTTTTTTTCTTTGGCTGGGGCAATTCGTTTGCTCGAAAGGTTCCTTTGCAACTCATCCGTACTGGACAAGCATCACACAATGGATTTCTTGGCCGGCAAATCATGGCACCTAGTTCCATCATCGCCTGATTCCAATCCCCAGGATGATCTCGAAAAAGATTCACATCAGCAAATTCTTGAACATCTTTTACAGTTGGATTTTCGTTATTTGTTTGACGAGCCATCACTCGACGGACATTTCCGTCAACGCACGCAACGGGATGATTGAATGCAATCGAGGCAACCGCAGCAGCAGTGTATGGCCCAATACCAGGCAGAGCCAGAAGGTCATCATACATCGAAGGAAGAACTCCTCCGTAATCGTTTACGACAATTTGAGATAGAGAATGAAGTCTTCTTGCCCTAGAGTAATATCCCGCCCCTTGCCACAAGAAGAGAACTTCATCCACCTCAGATTCAGCCATTGAGGAAGGAGTTGGAAATCGCTCAAACAATCTCTGATGATATTCCACGCCTCGTTCCATTTGGGTTTGTTGAAGAAGAATTTCGGACAATAAAATTGACCAAGGCGAGGGGTTCTTTCGCCACGGCAATGCCCGTTGATTTTTGTCAAACCACTTCAAAAGAGCATCTTGATTCAATTGGCCATCGCCTCCGCATCAATCAATGCAGAGGCGACATCTAGATCTTGATCAGCATTACCAAATGAGCGACGTTCTAATTCAGACATATCCCCGCATTCAAGGGCATAATCCAGGACATTCTTTACTGCCTCTGGATGGAATTGGACAGAACGAATTGGGCGAGTAGGATGACGACAGGCAGCAATTTTACAATGCTCAGTAGAAGCGATAACGTCCATCTCGCCGCTGTTTGTGACGAATTCTTGGTGCGTGAATAATTGATTCACCTTAGTCCCGTTTTGATAGGTCACCTCCGTGATAAAGGCATGATTTTTGTCATCTCGCTCAATCGTGCCTCCAAACGCTGCACAGATGATTTGATGACCAAAGCATATACCCAGTATTTCAGCTTCTGAATTCTGAATCAAAGAAACGACTGCATCCATCCATGGTTCCCATGAAGTGACATTCTTGCGACTTCCTGTAATGACGATCACATCCGTTTCTACAGGTTGTTTTACTCTGGTTCCGAATGGATAAGTTCGAGGATTTTCGATGTGAGGAGACCATAGGAAAACATCGTGTTCAGGGAAATGCCTGATGATTTCCTCACATCCTTTCTCGCCAAATGCTTGACGTTCAGCAAGTAAGTCTACAATAAGGAGGCGCTTCATAACGATCTATGCTGATTTTGCTGCTTCAATTTTAGCATCGTTTGATTTGATTTGTTCCCAAACGAGTTCGGCAATATCTTTTACCTCAATGTTTGAATCAATTGCTGATAGCCCATCTGTGACCATTGTAGAACAGAATGGACATCCGACTGCAACAGTATCTGCTCCAGTTGCTGCAAGTTCCTTGGCTCGAATAATATTGACTCTGTCATTTCCTTCTGGAACTGATTCTTCCATCCACATCTGGGCGCCACCTGCTCCACAACAGAAGGAACCACGCCCATGGCGCTCTGCTTCCACATCCACGCCACCAATGATTTCTCGTGGCGCATCGTATTCCCCGCCTATTCGCCCAAGATAACATGGATCGTGATAGGTTACGGAACCATCATGTTTCGGCTCAGGTAGTTTGCCTTCTCCTTGAAGATGAGCAATCAATTGTGAGTGATGCATGACTTCGATATCTTCTCCACCATAGTCCTTGTATTCCTTGCCAAGAGTATGGAAACAATGTGGACATGAGGCGACGACTTTCTTTACACCAAGTTCGTTGAATGTTTCTAAATTCGTTTCAGCAAGCATTTGGAAGAGATATTCATTTCCAGCGCGTCTTGCTGCGTCCCCACTGCAACCTTCTTGCATTCCTAAGATGCCAACATCTAAGCCTGCTTCTTTCATGATTGAAATCGTATCTCTTGCAACCTTTTTGTTGCGCTCATCGAAGGAGGCTGCACATCCAGCAAAATAGATGTATTCAGCAGGTTCTGCAACCTTGACATCAAGATCTGCGGCCCAATCTCCTCGTTCATGTGATGGCAAACCGTAAGGATTTGAATCGGATTCTAGGTTCTCAATGGTCGCCATAAGAGGCATTATGGTGTCCTCAACAGATTCATCAAATTCCATTCTTTCCATCATGAGGTGCCGGCGAGCATCGGTAAGTTTGGGCACGTGCTCAATGTTGACAGGGCATACATCGACACATGCATGACATGTTGTACATGCCCAGACTGCTTCTTCCCCAAACCTAGCGATGATGTCTTCGTCTGGTGTTTCTCCAGCAAGTAATTGCGATGAATGTTCATTAGCATAATTGCGTACATCATGAATGATTTGCATTGGATTGAGCGATTTGCCCGAGGCATAAGCCGGACAGACGTCTTGACAACGAGCACAAGATGTACAGGCCCATCCATCGATGAGGCTTCTCCACGTGAGTTGTGTAAACGTTGACGCACCGAAGGTTTCCAGTTCTAAATCATCCAAGGAGACTGCAGAACCACTTTCATCTATTTCGAGTGGTCTCATTTTTGCCATTGGCTCTGTATCAAAGAAGGCAACGTTTGGCAATGCCATGACTAAGTGCATGTGCTTTGAAAGTGGAATCAAGAAAAGGAATGTGCAAATCGCAACCATGTGAGCCCAGTAGGCAATATTAATCGCACCTTGGCTTGGTGAGAAGGTATCAGCAACCCATGCGCCGATCATTTCCCATGTGGGGTCTGGATTCTCCCCTGCTTCAACAATGTAGGACGTGACACAGATGGTCATAATTAGAAGCAATATCACATTCCCTTCGAGTTGGGATTTTCCTTTCAACTTCTCAGGAGTAAAAAGAACTCGGCGATTCAGAGCAAGGAAACAACCGAGAAGAGCGCTAGTGTATCCAAGTTCAACCATTCCATTCCAAATACCATTCAAGAAATCTGGAAGGATATGTTCACTGAATCGATTTGCTGTTGCAAGATCGAGCATGTCAGAAGAGAGCATCAAAAAGCCCCAGAACATGAGTACGTGCATTGTTCCCGCTACTTTATCCTCCAAGACTTTCTTTTGGCCAAGCCAAACAGTGAGCGTTTCTTTCAAGCGCTTGCCCCAAGAATCAAATCGCTTGTCTGGAGCTCCGAGAAGAACCAATCGTGTGGCTTTCTGAACTTGATAAGAAAAGAAAGCAATCGACACACCTCCGAGGATCAAAAGGAGGTAATACCCTTTGATTCCAGCATAGTCAACGTCGAGTGGATGGACCATCATATGCCAACCCAAGCGCATTCAATCCTTCAACCCAACGATTGAAACAATACCAATCCTAATGATTGTGAAACGACTGGATGAACCATGGTGAAAGCGAGTGCTCCGGGAAAGTGTATTCTTTTCGGAGAGCACGCCGTCGTTTACGGACAGCCTGCAGTTGCATGCAGCATCAACCAACGAATGGTTGTTGAACTAGAAGAGGAGAACAAATTCGATTCATGGCGACTTGATGGAGGAATTTTGAATTTCTCAAAACATCCCCATATCGATTTCCTCAAAGAAAAGTTATGGCCAGAGAATGTGATGCCACCCCTTAAAATTCGAATACGAGGCAATGTCCCTACTGCCTCTGGTCTTGGTTCATCAGCAGCGTTGTCTGTTGCTTTAGTTGCTGCTTTACAGCAACTCAGGCAGGAAGAAGTTGATGCAGGGATTGCAGGGCAATTATCTCATCAAGCAGAAGCATTCGCCCAGGGCGGAAGAGCAAGTCCAATCGATACGGCAACAAGTGCATCAGGAGGTTTTGTGGTCTTATCCGACACTGTCGATGAAACTCTTGAACACATTGGCGAGCGATCATTACAACATCAAGATGAGGTCACTACATGGCAATTGCATTCTTTTGTTGCAGACATTCCAGACGACACGTATCTCGTCATAGGAAATACAGGTGTCCATGGCTCAACATCAAAACAAGTAGCCAAAGTAGCCTCATTACTTGAGCAACATCCAGAACGACATGTTGAGATTGAAGCGATTGGATCAATTGCTCGAAGAGGAATTGAAGCACTCCGTACAGGAGATATGGAATCGGTCGGAAAAGCGATGACTGAAAATCACATCGTTTTACGTTCGTTGGGAGTTTCGTCGCCTGAGTTAGAAAAACTCATCAAAGCAGCTGCTCCGTCAAGTTTGGGTGTTAAATTAACTGGCTCAGGAGGGGGTGGGTGTATGATCGCCTTAACAAAAAATCCAGAAAAAACAGTCGGAGCAATTGAGATGGAAGGTGGAAGAGCGTTCATCTCACCTTTCAACTCGCCAGGGGTTCGTATTGAGACCCTCTCATCACAGGATAATAGCACGCAGTGAAGTGCTTTTTCGCACCATAGCACCTACTGCGTTGGAGCCGTCAGTTTATATACTCCGGGCTGAAGGATAGAGACATGACCACCGATGAAGAGCGTTTGACAGTTGTCAACGTCGTTGCCAGTACCCGTGTTGCCGAAGAACTTGACCTCCCAGACATTGCAATTCAACTCAATTGTGAGTATGAACCAGAGCAATTCCCTGGTGTTGTTTACCGAGTTACAGACCCGAAACTAGCAATCCTCATGTTCCGCTCTGGACGTGCAGTATGCACAGGTGGAAAGGACGAAGATAACATTCACACAGGTATCGATCGCATGATCAAGGACCTACGTGCAGCCGGAATCACTACTTGGGACCTCGAAGATGTTGAAATTGAAGTCCAAAACATGGTTGCAACATACGCACTGCATTACCCAGAAGATTATGACGGAAAAGACAAATTCACAGGAGCAGACCAAGCCGGTGAACCTCGTAAGTTGAACCTCAACAACCTCACGTTCCACCTTCCATTCGATAAAGTTGAATACGAGCCAGAGCAATTCCCTGGATTGATCTACCGTCTTGACTATCCGAAGGTCGTTTGCCTCATTTTCGGCAGCGGAAAGATGGTGATTACTGGTGCACGCCACAAGGATGAGATTCTAGAAGCCGTTGAAATCATCAAAGACGAATTGGCAGACCTTCTCTGAAACTGCAATCGCATCTTTCATGTGCTTGAACACTCAAGGACATACATGGGCGAAGCACGTCTACAAGCAGGCATCCCCCTCTTGCTGGTGCTTCTGCTGCTAGGAATGTCTCAGGCATCCTTCACTGCTTCATTGCTTCCTGATGACCATAACCCAATCGTAAAACGGGCTGGCAGCGACCCTGGTGTCAATGATGTTCCAACGTGGAGAGTTGGAGATAAATGGGTCTATTCAGGCACTTTTGACCCGTCTATATTGATCTCTGATACAGGAGTCTCTGCAAACGTTGGCGAAATCAATGGAGACTCAACTGCTGAGGTAATTGAAATCCTTGAACTCCAAGCCGACAACGGTTCAGAATGGGTCTACAAATTGCGGATGACTGCTGATTTTGACAAGAGTGGCGTGGAACTCGAGGGATTCACTGGCAATGCAGAGATTCAATTTACTCAAACTGAGTATCTTCGTGTGAGTGACTTTGCTTCAATTCGTAATGATTTGGATTTGTACATTAAATTCGTGCCTTATGGAATTGGTTCACTAACTCAGATTCTAGGAGATATCACAATCACCAACACCTACAGTCCTGGTTCTGAAACATATGACTTCCCCATTCGAGACGGAGAACGCTGGACTGTGCTTACAACATCATCAGCAACATGGTCTGGTCAGAGTGATTACATCACACCATTCCCTCCTCCAGAGAGTGATACAAACACAACCACTTGGGAAGTTACAAAGGTTGGACAGCCAAGAAATGCCTTCGGTTCAGGAATCGCGTACAGCGGTTGTGATGCCTCTTACGAAATCACCTCTTGGCAATCCAATGGTGTGTCAACTGGATACCGTTGGTATTGCCCTGCTGTCAACAACTTCGCATGGAGACATTCCGAAGAGGACGTAGGGCTCACAATAGATTTTAGATTAAAGCAATACATGCCTGTTGGAGCTACAGGCTCTGAAAGCAACAGCGATCCTGGTACAAGACCAGAATGTATTGAGGTTCAGCCAGAACGAACCCTTACCGCCCTAGACACACCCCTTGATGTTTGGGTTTCTCTTCATCCAAGTTGTTTTGGGACCACTAGTGGTGTTAATGTCGAACTTGATTTCTCCGACGATGAAACCAGTTTGGTAACTGGCTCCAACGGTTCGGGAATGGCCACAATCAATGTTGGCAATGCACTAGATTATTCTTCGACCAATACCGATTGGGCGAGCCATGGCATTGTCGCTAAGGCAGGAAATTATGTAGGTTCAGCAACTGTAACACTCGATGAATACCTCGTCGGTCTGGACCTTATCGCAGATGAAGACCGTGCTGTCATTACTCGCAATCGTAGCGGGGAATTGAGCAGTGTGAGTTCTCTTTCGGGATACAATGTACTCCCTGGTGACGAACTTGTCATTGAAGTCGCTGTCGTCAACAAAGGAATCACTGCATCAACTCCAACTCAAATGCGAATCTATCATCCAGATGGTTCAATCTTCGATCTCGGTCTTCCAAGTTTAGCGACATATGAATCTCATAAAGTCAATTTCACATGGACAGTTCCACTCGACAAGAGCATAGGCGATGTACCAATACGATGGGAGGCTGATCCGATGCAAGTCAACTCAGCAGATGCTAATTCTGATAATGACCTTGCCGAAATCACCCTTTTTGTAGGTCGCTTGCCTACTGCATTTGCAGAGCCACTTGAGGAATATACCAACGTCCAAACCGTCATTAATGCGAGTGGGAGTTTCGATGAGGACGGAGGAGAGGTATCCTGTTTATTCAACATTCCATTCGATGATGGAACCCGCACCTATTCCTATGTAAAAATTGAGTCTTTGGATTGCATGCTGAACTTTACTTGGACTGACGATGGAATCTATCCAGTTGAGATAACCGTGACTGATGAAGAACAAGATCAAGCAGTTATGACATTGAATGTCTCCATTCTTAATCGGGCACCGAACATCGAAGTTGTTAGTGCAAGGAATGAAGTCAAGGTCGAGCATCCAGTCACACTCTATGCTTACGCAAACGATACTGATTCAGAAGATGTTTACCCTGGTGTTGTCGATGTGTATTGGCCTAATGCCGAATGTGAAGAAGGCTATTACACTCGTGTTTGTACAACGACAGCCCCTACTGAAGGATGGCATACATTCCTTGCAGTGGGAGTTGATGACGATAGTGCCATGACAACAGCGAGTATTGACATCCGATTTACCAACATTAATCCACATGGATTATCGGTTACAGTCAGCGAAGATGGCGTTCCTATTCCGATGGACGTACAACAAACATGGCATGTCCAAGAAGATCAAACGGTTCGTGTCCGAGGCCAAGCTCTCGATTCTATTGATGATCTAGAGGGTCTTACGCATCGATGGTGGCCAGATGATGCTCAACCAAATCTCATCAAGACATTTGATGGACGTGTTTCAGAATATGACATGGTATGGGAAACGTCTGGATTACATCGTATGCGCTTGGAAGTAAGCGATTCAGAGGGGGCAAGTAGCGGAACCTACGAGCGTTGGGTTAACGTTGTGAATGTTGCTCCTATCGTTATGCCTCTTGAGAATCTATTACCTATCGCTGAAGGAGAAGAGATTCGATTAACAGGTAACGCAACGGACACACCTTCGGATTATGATTCACTGGTTCGATGTTGGGATATCGACCCTGGCATTGATTCGAACGATATCGGAGGTGCTGATGATGATTGTGACATTCGAGGTGACGAATTAGTATGGCACTGGAATACAAGCGGACTACACACAGTCATCTATCACGTCACGGATGATGATGGTGTCCGTGTCAGTGAAATTATCACTGTCGAAGTGTTGAATATTCCTCCAATTGTCCGCTACAAACCAATTGAATGCCTCGCTTATGAAACGTGCATCCTCGATGCTACAGGCACAATTGATTCAGAAAACGATCTCGATCAATTAACAATTATTTGGGATCTCGATACATCACTTGATTCTAATGGGGACGGGGTGAAAGACAATGATGCTGATGCTGTTGGCAAGCGTGTAGAACATATGTTCAAGCAAACGGGTTCAACAACAATCCGTGTCATGGCTTGGGATGAGAACCCTGAGCGACCAGGCTCGAAAATTATTAACATAAATGTCGGTCCACCAGACAGAACATTTACTGAGGATATTGGTGCGCTTATGGTGGGCGAAGAAGCGAATCCACTTGCTCAATTGTCTCTACTTCTCGTCCTTCTTTTGGGATTGGGATACATGACGAGAAAGCGTCGAAAAGGTGGCAGAGAACGCGCCATGAATCGGCTTGATGAACGGCAAAATGCGATCTTTAGTGATGAAGAGGTCGGCCTCATGCCACACGAGATTTCAGCCCGTAGAAATCGACCACATGATCCTCCCGTAAACAACGCCTTTGATCAATCAATCCAAAATCAATCAGCGATCCAATCTGGCCCTCCGATACCAGAGTCTGGCCTTCCTGATGGATGGACCATGGAACAATGGAGCCACTATGGTCAACAGTGGTTAGATTCTCAATCTGAAAACTGAGTCGTATGACCGTTAATGAGTATAGCCTAAGTACGAGGAAGTCTACATCAAATCATGGCGAACCGAACAACAGTAGTTTTTGTCTTGTTCATGCTGATAACGACATCTCTAATGGGATTAACCAAAGATACTTTCATCCTCGAAGATGAACAACTTGTCGAATCCTCATCCACCTCAACAACCGCAGCAGAAATTGCAAGTTGGCGTATTGGAGACAAGTGGACCTATGAGACCCAATTTGATGTTGCTCAACTTATTGCACAAGCAAATGTTTCTGCGAGTTTGAATACTCTTACAGGCGATACGGTTTACGAAGTTGAAGACATCTTCTTCATCAATGTTGATGGCATTCAGACATTAGCATACAAACTGAATATCGAAGGAGATTTTAGTTCTGGTAACGGTGGCGCCACACTCGAAGGAGTCAGTGGACGACTCGACATTGGCTACAGTGGAGAAGATATCATTCGTGTGAGAGACCAAGCAGTGATTAATTCTGAATTTGAATTAGATGTTGATTTTGCTCCATTCAATCTGGGATTCTTAACTCAGAATATTGCTGTGATTAATTTCGACACCTACTATGACCCTCCCAAGGAGAGATATGATTTCCCTCTTCGAACAGGTGACCAATGGTACATGCCGTTCATGTCTGGAACAAGCGT